>DASWUW010001191.1:0-2854 GCA_036406335.1 Trebonia sp. | reverse complement strand
CGGTCAGTATCTTGATCAGCCGGCCGTCGAGAAAGCGGCCGAGTCGCTCGGGGGCATCGAGGAAATCGAGCGCCGACCGGCTCGGCGGCGTGTCCACCACGATCAGGTCCCACTCATCGGACCGCCGGAGCTGGCCGAGCTTCTCCATGGCCATGTATTCCTGGGTGCCGGCGAAGCTCGAGGAGAGCGACTGGTAGAACGGGTTGGCCAGGATCTGCGCGGCCCGGGCCGGATCCGCGTGCGCCTCGACAATCTCGTCAAAGGTGCGCTTCATGTCCAGCATCATCGCGTGCAGGCTGCCGCCGGCTTCATCGTCGACACCGTCGACCAGGCGCGGCGTGTTGTCCAGGGAGTTGAGCCCCATCGACTGGGCCAGCCTGCGGGCCGGGTCGACCGTGAGCACGCAGACCTGCCGGCCCCGCTCGGCGGCGCGCAGCCCGATCGCGGCCGCCGTGGTGGTCTTGCCGACGCCTCCGGAGCCGCAGCAGACGATGATCCGGGTACGCCGGTCGTCGATGATCCGGTCGATGTCCAGACGCGGGCTCATGCGGCTCCCTGGTCACGCAGTTCGGCGGCCAGCTTGTGCAGGGCGGCCAGGTCGATTCCCTCAGCGATCAGCGGCAGCTCGTAGATCGGCTGGCCGGCCCCCTCGAGCTCGGTCCGCTCGCGGTCGGCGATCTCGACGTGACGCGCGTGCTCGCTGACCTCCTCGGCCAGGGCGGCGGCGAGGGGGGCGGTATCGTAGAGTCCGGCCGAGTCCAGTGCCGCGGCCATCGCGGCCAGGTCCGGCTGGGTCTTGAGCTCGGGCTGGCTCAGCACCGCGGGGCGCGACATGTTGACCATGATGCCGCCCACCTGCATGCCGGGCACCGCGCGGATCTCGGCGATCCCGTCCAGGGTTTCCTGGACGGGCATCTCCTCCAGCGTGCAGACGAAGTGCACCGCGGTCTGCGGCGACTTGATCACGTTGGCCACGGAGTCGGCGTGGGCCCGCACGGGCCCCACCTTCGCCAGCCCCGACACCTCGGCCGAGACGTTCAGGAAGCGGCCGATCCGGCCGGTGGGCGGCGCGTCGAGGACGACGGCGTCGTAGCTGAAGCCGCTGGGCGACCCGGACTGCTTGCGCCTGGTCGCCTCGGTGGCCTTGCCGGTGACCAGGACATCGGACAGGCCGGGGGCGATCGTCGTCGCGAAGTCCACCATGCCCAGCCGGTTCAGGGCGACGCCGGCGCTGCGCATGCCGTAGAACATCTGCAGGTAGTCCAGGAGCGCGCCCTCGGGATCGATCGCGAGCGCGTACACGTCCCCGCCGGGATGGTGCCCGTCGTTGGCCTCTCCGGGCCCGATGGCAATCTTGCGCTCCTCGTAGGGGAGCGGCGGACGGTCGAAGAGCCGGGCGATGCCCTGCCTGCCCTCGGCCTCGATCAGCAGCACCTTGCGGCCGGCGTGCGCCAGGGCCATCGCCAGGGCGGCGGCGACGGTGGTCTTACCGGTGCCGCCCTTGCCCGTCACGACGTGCAGGCGCACGCCGTCCCAGTCCGTGTCCCTCGCCGTCATGCATGATCCCTCGTCGCTGGGGCGCCCCCCGTAAGACAACCTCTGTCTAACGAGGCTATCTCCGCCCGCGCACCGGTACGCGCCGGCCCGGGAACAGCTGCGGAAACCCCGTAGGCGGGAGCTGATCATTACCCGCTGGACAATGCGGACTAGGCTGAACTCAGCCTTTGCGGCCGCCGCTAACCGGGCTCGCGGCCGCTGCTCCTAGAGGAGGCGGATCCGCTATGGCGGCTCTGATTCTGGTCATCGTGCTCCTGCTTATCGTGGCTGTGTCCGCCCTCAGCCGCTCGCTCAAGGTTGTCCAGCAGTACGAGAAGGGTGTCCTGTACCGCTTCGGCCGGGTGCAGCCGCAGGTGGTCGAGCCCGGCCTCACCGTCATCCGGCCGATCGGCGACCGGCTGCAGAAGGTCAACATGCAGATCGTGGCCATGACCGTGCCCGCTCAGGACGGCATCACCCGCGACAACGTGTCGGTGCGGGTGGACGCGGTGGTGTACTTCCGCGTGGTGGACCCGATCAAGGCCACGATCAACGTGCAGAACTACATGAACGCGATCTCGCAGCAGGCGCAGACCTCGCTGCGGTCGATCATCGGCCAGTCGGAGATGGACCAGCTGCTGGCCGAGCGGGAGACGGTCAACCGGGAGCTGCGGCGCATCATCGACGAGCCGACGGAGCAGCCGTGGGGAGTCCGGGTCGAGCGGGTGGAGATCAAGGACGTGTCGCTGCCCGAGGGGATGAAGCGCTCGATGTCCCGGCAGGCCGAGGCCGAGCGGGAGCGCCGCGCCCGGATCATCACCGCCGACGGTGAGTACCAGGCGTCCAAGCGGCTGGCCGCCGCCGCGGCGGTGATGGCCAAGGACCCGGCGGCGCTGCAGCTGCGCCTGCTGCAGACCGTGGTCGAGGTGGCGGGCGAGAAGAACAGCACGCTGGTCATGCCGGTCCCGGTCGAGCTGCTGCGGTTCTTCGAGCGGATGGCGCCGGGACAGCCCGCGCCGACGGGCTCGACCGCCCTGGCCGACGCGGAGGCGGAGGACCTGGGCGACGCCGAGGTGGCGGCGGCGGAGGCGGCGATCTCGCACACGCCCGCGCCCGCCCTCGGCGACAGCGCCGAGTCGGCGACCACGGCGCTGCCCGCGCTCGGCTCGGCGGCCGTGCCCCCGGTGCCGCCGCTCCCCGCCGTCTCCGAGCTCGCGCCCGGAGAGGAAGTCCCGGTCACCGACCATTAGGGTGAGCGGCATGACTAAGTGTGTCTACCCGTTCGGGCGCACTTAGCCACAACCGCCGAAACGAGATG
>DASWUW010001190.1:0-4469 GCA_036406335.1 Trebonia sp. | reverse complement strand
CGACCATGCTGGCCCCCGTCCGTTTGTGCCCGTACGACAGCATCTACCCCGCCCGGAGGGCCGGCGTGCGGACCGCAGCGGATCAGCGGCGGGAATGAAGGGTCCAACCTGGACAGACCCGGCGGCGTCATAGAGGCGGGTGACAGGAAACTCTGACCAGCCTTGGTCCTAACGATGGGAGTCTCGTGAAGAACGCGCTGCGGCTGGGGCTCAGGCATGTCCCAGAACCACACCGGTCTGCAGCTGCGGAACACCGGTTCGTCGTCGTGCACGCTCTACGGGTACCCCGGCGTCTCCTGGGTGGCCGGCGCGGACGGCCACCAGGTCGGCGCCGGCGCCACCCGGCAGGCCAACGTGAGCGGGAGCGCCGAGCGCACCGTGACCCTGGCGCCCGGGGCGGCGGCCTCCGCCCCGCTCGACATCGTGGACGCCGCGGTGTTTTCTCCCGCTGAGTGCAAGGCGGTCCCGGTGCGCGGGCTGCGGGTCTACCCGCCGGGGGAGAAGGCGGCGCTGTTCCTCTCGCTGCCGACCGCGGCGGGCGGATACGGCGAGTGCGCGCTCGCCACCCGGCAGCCGGCCCTGGAGATCGGCTATCTGCAGGCGGGAGTGCAGCCGGGCGGCGGTGCCGCCGGCTAGCCGCGCCCGGCGGCGGGCTGTTTCGCCGGCGTTACCGGGGGCACCTGAAACAGGTAACCGAGGCCGCGGGCTCGCGCCGGCTGCCTCCTGCTTCTCCGGGAGAGCCCTGATGGATGACGTGACCGATTTCTACGGGATCGAGCAGCTGCTGGACGACGCCGGGCGCGACGCCGTCCGGCGCACCCGCGAGTTCATGACCAAAGAGGTCGAGCCGGTCATCAATCACTACTGGACCCGGGCCGAGTTCCCGCACGAGCTGATCCCGGGCTTCGCCCGGCTCGGCATCGCCGGGGTCGCCTACCAGGGATACGGCTGCCCCGGTGGCGGCCCGCTGCTCGACGGCGTGCTGGCGATGCAGATCGCCCGGTCCGATCCGTCCATGTCCACCTTCCTGGGCGTGCACAGCGGGCTGGCGATGGGGTCGATCTACCTGTGCGGCAGCGAGGAGCAGAAGGAGCGCTGGCTGCCGGAGATGGCGCGGATGGAGAAGATCGGCGCGTTTGGCCTGACCGAGCCCGAAGCTGGCTCGGACGTGGCGGGCGGCCAGACCACGACCGCGCGCCGCGATGGCGACGAGTGGGTCCTGGACGGCCAGAAGAAGTGGATCGGGAACGCGACCTTCGCCGACTACGTCATTATCTGGGCCCGGGACGTAACCGCGGGATCCGACGGGCAGGTCAAGGGCTTCGTGGTCGAGAAAGGGACGCCGGGCCTGTCCACCGTCAAGATCGAGGACAAGATCGCGTTGCGGGTGGTGCAGAACGCCCGCATCACGCTGGACGGCGTCCGGGTACCGGAGGCCAGCCGGCTGCAGCGGGCCGACTCGTTCCGCCAGACCGCGGCGGTGCTGCGACTGACCCGGGCGGGAGTGGCCTGGCAGGCCGTCGGCTGCGCCATGGGTGCCTACGAGCACGCGCTAGCCTACGCTAAGCAGCGGGAGCAGTTCGGCCGGCCGATCGGCGGCTTCCAGCTGGTGCAGGACCTGCTGGTGAAAATGCTGGGGAACATCACCGCCTCGGCCGCCATGTGCGCCCGGCTGGCCCAGCTGCAGGCCGCGGGCCAGGCCAAGGACGAGCACTCGGCGCTGGCCAAGGTGTTCTGCACCGTGCGCATGCGGGAAACGGTCGGCTTCGCCCGGGAACTGCTCGGCGGCAACGGGATCCTGCTCGACTACCAGGTCGGCCGGTTCGTCGCCGACGCCGAGGCGATCTACTCCTACGAGGGCACGAGGGAGATCAATACCCTGGTGGTCGGCCGCGCCATCACCGGCCTGAGCGCGTTCGTCTGAGCGCTGCGCCCAGTCGGCCGGTCACGATGACCGGTAGACGGCGACCTCCCGGATACTCATAGTGCCGCCCGCGGTGGTCGAGGCGGCGGGCGTCCGGCAGCGGCAGGCGGTATCGGGATAGGACCCGCCGATCGCCAGGTCGAAGATGACGGTGAAGTCACCGGCGAAGACGGTCTGCCAGGCCGCCGGGCCCACGCGGGACTCGCCGACGCTGAAGAACTGGCGTCCGTCGAGGTACCAGCGGACCTGCTGGCGCGCGGCGTCCCGGCGGTCGACGACCACCGTGTAAGCGTGGTAGCCCGCCTGGCAGCCCGGACAGGGCCGGAGCCCGCTGCTCAGCCCGTTCTGCTCGTGACAGGGGCCGAACGTGCCGTCGGGGTTGGGCGCGGCCAGGTTTCCGCAGTGCAGCGCGCCGGAGTGCTCACCGAGCCCGTTGACGTCCTCCAGGATGTCGATCTCGCCGTGGGCCGGCCACGTGCCCGTCCCGAGCAGCCAGAACGCCGGCCAGTAGCCGGCTCCGCCGGCCGGGTTCGGCTGCCGGACGGAAGCGGTGACCATCAGCTCGCCGCCCGCGGGCGCCCGGAACGCCGGGCGGGTCTGGATCCGGCCCGAGGTCCACGAGGCTCCCTGGCCGAGGGCGGTGATGTCCAGTGCGCCGTTGCCGTCAAGGTGGACATTGGCCCGGGAGCTGGTCGCCGTCTCGACCTCGCCGTTCCCGAAGCTGCCCGAGCCGGCCCGATAGGTCCAGGCGCGCTGGTCGACCCCGGCCCCGGCCGGGCCGGTAAAGGAATCCGACCAGACCAGCGCCCACCCCGCCCCGCTGCGGGGCCAGGTCCGGGCCACCGTGAGCGCGACCGCGGCGAGCATCACGGCGGCCACGGCCAGGACGGCCTTCAGTGACTTCCCGCGGGCAACGACGGCTACCGCGGCCGGGCGGAGAGCGTCGCGGTACCCGACAGTGCCCCGGACAGGCTGTCTTCGGTAAGGGAGCCGACCCTTACCGAGAAGAAGGTGCAGGCCAGGGACTGGCCGGGTGAGCCGGCCGCTTTCCCGGCCCCGGCTACCAGGGTGAGCTCCCCGATGCCCGCGGAGGCGCCCTGGGACCGGAACAGCTCGTTCAGCAGCGGCAGCGATGACGTGGTGAAGCTGAGGCGGAGAGGGCCTCCTGGGGCCTTCTGCGAGACCCCGACGGCGGTCAGCGCGGCGGGCGGCTTCTCGGCCGCCGTTACGGCGTAGGCCTTGGCCGTCCTCGCCCCGGGCAGGTCCGCGAACGGGCCGACCTGCTCTAGCGCCTTCGGCGCGCTGACCACGGTGGCCGCGGCGGTCAGCGCGAGCGAGACGGTCCCTCCTGGCGTCCCCGACAGCTGCTCTTGGAACGAGGTGACGGAGGCGGTGCGGAAGGTGCTGACGGACTCGGTCGTTAGCCGGCCACCCAGGCCCAGCGCCCGGAAAGCGAGGCCGACGTGCGCCACCCGGCCGCCGCTCGCGGCCGCGTGCAGGACGTCGTCGAGCAGGACGAGCGAGGACGTGCGGAAGCTCAGCCGGAGCCCGCCCCCGTGCCCGCTCGACAGGTGCACTGAGGTAACCGGGTAGTACGCGCCCGCGGCGCCGGCGACCGCCGGGCCGAGCTGCAGGTAGACCTCGGTCCCGGAGGAGCTGGCCAGCGTCCGCGGGGAGGCGGCCGCGCCCGCGCTCGTGGCCGAGAGCAGCGGCACTGGTGCCAGCAGGGCGCCGGCCACCCCTCCGATGCCCAGGGCGGCCACGGCGGGCCCCCAGGCAGGCCGGGGCAGCCAGGCCAGCGGCCGCCGCTGGCGCTGCTCGCGCAACTGGCGTTCCTCGAAGCGGCGCCGGTACTCGGTGTCGGCCGTTCCCTGCGCCCACAAGTTCCATACCGACGCGACCGGGCCGCAGAGGTATACCAGGGCCTGAACGAAGACCAGGAAGACCAGGATCCAGGGTGCGTGCCGCAGGGTGGCGAGGAAACCGACGGCCGCGAACAGCGCGACGGCCATGATCCCCTCCACCTTGACCAGCCGGAGTGCCGCGCTGATGCGGCGGCGGCCGCCGACCTTGGAGGTGCGCAGGAAGACCGCGTCGCGGCGCAGGCCCCCCTCGATGCAGCCGAGGGCGATCACCCAGGTGACCGAGAGGCTGATGAGGAGCGAGAACAGCGCCCGGCGAGCGGACATCGTCGTCCACAGGCGCAGCGAGAACATGTTGGCCAGCGTGGCGATGACGATAAGGGCCAGCGGGAAGACGGACCGGCTGCCGTCCATGGGGGAGACGGTAAAGCGGGCCTGTGTCACTAGCAGCGCGGTGATGACCAGCAGCAGTGCGCTGAAGGCAAACATCAGCAGGTCGCGGAACCACCCGAGGGACGCCATGAGAAAGTCACGGCGCTGCGCACTGCTCATGCGGTTGTCCGGCGAGCGGTCCCACGGCATCAGCGACTTCCAGTGCAGCCGGAGGATCTGCATGGCGCCGAAGCACCAGCGGTGCCGCTGGGTCAGCATCCCCCGGAAGCTGGGGGGCACGACGCCCCGGC
>DASWUW010001189.1:0-7860 GCA_036406335.1 Trebonia sp. | reverse complement strand
TACCTCGAAGGCGGGCACCGGTCCATCGGTCGTCGGCAGGTCTAGCCGGGCCTCGTCGGCCACTGCGGCGGCCTCCTGGGCCGACATGCCGCAGTGCACCTTGGCCCCGAGCTCGGTGCCCGGTGTCACCAGGCCGGCCAGCTGGCGCGCGCTCGCCGCGAACACGGCGCCCTGCGCGGCATGGGCGCGGTACTCGCCCGCCAGCCGCACCATGTCCTCGAGTTCCCCCGCGTCCACCCCGCCGGCGTACACGCTGGCCAGCCCGGCCCCGCTCCACAGGTCGGCCTGCCGGGCGGGGGCGAACTTGACGATCGCGTCGGCCACCCGGGAGACGTCGGAGCCGTTGGCGAACCACAGCGCCCGCCCGATGCCCTGGTCGACGACCCGGTTCGCGTAATCCGACGGCCACCCGGCAATGGGCGCCTGGTACTGCCGGGCCAGGTACTGGGAGGTGCGGAAGTAAGCCTGGTGGAACCCGTACCCGTCCAGCACCAGCCAGCGCAGCAGCGGGTCACGCGGTTCTATCGCGCGCCAGCGCAGCCGCGGCAGCCGCGCCATGGCCCAGCCGACGCCGATGTAAGCCATGTAGATATGCGCGCCGCCCCTGCTGGCGAGCAGGTCGCTCACCCAGTGCCGGCGCACCGGCGCGATCCCGTCGCGTACCCCGAGCGCCATCGCGCAGCCTTCGTAGGCGAACCCGCGGAAAGCGGGCTCGATCGACTCGAGTGACGACTCGATTTCGGGAATTGACCGGCCGCCCATTCCGTAGGCGAAGCCCTTGAGGAAGATCGTGCCGACCTTCTCCAGGTTTTCCTGCCGGGCGCTGTCCGGCGCATGGAATCCTCGCCGCTCAAATTTTACTTCTGATTGATCGGGCAGAAAAATTTGGCAGCGCAGTCGCCCTGCCCAGGTAGCCTGCATAGCTGCCTCCAGAATATACCGGGTCATTAAGCAGTGCCCGCGCAAGGCGAGATCAGCCCTCGCCAGTATTGTGACGGCGGCCTCAAGCATCCGTCTATAGTGAGCGGCTAATGCAGCAATACCGAGTAATTCGCGCGGCCAGCGGGGAAGTCCCCAGTCGGCGCCGGCCCACCAGCCGTCGTTGACGTCACTCCACGCACGGCCGTCGCCTAGGGTGGAAGCGGGCTGGCTGCCGACCATGAACTGCGCCACGCACGGCTCGACCCGCCAGTCGGTGCCGAGCGCCCGCGCGGCCGTGTCGATGCTGATCGTGCCGATCGCGCACGGCGCCAGGCGCATCGCGGTGCAGACCAGGTACAGGTTCTGCATCAGGGCGCCGGCGTTCATCAGCACCAGCCGGTAGGCCATCCCCTCATACCGCCAGGACAGGCGGCGAAAGCGAGCGGTCATGGTGATGAGCACCGGCAGCGGCACGTCGGTGCCCGCCGCCATGCGGGCGATGCCGAGCAGTTCTTCCGCCGCCACCCGGTCTGCGTCCACCCGTTCCAGGCGATGCCCGAGGGGGTCGTAGTGGTAGACGCCGGGGGCCAGACCAGCGCAGTCGCCGACCGACAGATACAGCTCCAGTTCGTAGGCGCTGCCGCCGCTTGGATACGGGCGATCGGTATGCCCGCAGAAGTCGCCGGGCGTGTTCGCGGCGAGCCGGCGGACCCGCGCCGTCCGGTACAGCAGGTCGCCGATCTGTTCAGCCGTGATCTCGGTGCCGGGGTGACGGCTCGAGCGGCGTCCCTCGATGACCGCCGTTAGCGGCGGGTCGGTTGCGCGCAGCTCCTCCAGCCGCGGCCGGTGCAGTGGCACCAGCTCCCGGGCGGGCGGTTTGAGCGGCTTGACCGGCGGCTCCAGCGGCGCGATCGGGCAGGTGGCGCCGAAGTCGTGGTCGTGCCGCCCGAGGGTGCTGCGGGTGTGGAACATCATGTCGATCTGCGACCAGCCGACCGTGGCCGGGTCGCAGTCCTCGGCGAAGGTAAACGTGCCGCCCGCTGACGGCTCCCCGATCACGGCCATCCCCGCCGCGACGAGATACTCGAGCGCGTGCTGGGCGACCGGGTCGGCCGCGGCCACCGCGGCCAGGTAGGAGGCCGGCGTGATCGGGCTCATCAGCGGGGCGATCAGTCGCACGGCGTCGGCCTGGTGCAGCATCACCCGGTGCAGTGCCAGCGGCGACTCGATGCTGCACTCCCGGCCGTTGGCCCGCAGGCGCGCGTAGACGGACATCCGCACGGGAACGCCAGGGGCCAGCGGCTCCGGGCGGAATCGCGAACGCTCGGCGAGCGGCACCACAGACAGAACCGGGTCGCCCCACTCTTGGCTGAGCGACCGGACGATCAGCGGGTTGAGGCGCTCGAGAGCGCGGTGCAGGTGTTCCCGCTTGGCCTGGGCATCGCCGCCGTCAGCGGTGCCGATGACGTTCTCCAGCGAGACGGGCCCCAGGCTCATCCGCCTGAGCGCCTCGTGAACCAGGGACGAAGGCCGCTTGACGGTGACGTCGCCCCACCGGCCCCGCAGTCGCAGCGCGTCCTCGCCGGACCCGCACTCGACGGTCACGTCCTCGCGCAGGGACCATAGCTCGTGCAGTTGCGCCATCGGCGACACGGCCTCATCAGGCGATTTCAACATAACGCGGCCGCCCTTTTCTTCCCGTTCACCTCAAGGACTTGGTTTCGTGGGTCCTGTGCGCCCGGCACCGCCGGGCGCCCCGAGCTGTCTTCGCCGCAGGCCCGCAGGCGAGTTGATCCATGCCTGCCGAGTATTAATGCGGTAATCCAGCCAGGCAAGTGAACTTCTCATACGCGTGGCATGAATCTTTCACTATGCGAGTCGTGACGAGGTAACTGGAAATAGCGGTTGGACTCAACGCATGCTCAAATGACACGAGGCAGCGAACATACAAGACGAGGGGGCGGCATGTTTGGTGATTCCGAAGATATCTATGTCCAGCTACTGGGGCCGTTCTCCGCTCGGATCGGCGACACGGTGGTCACGCCCAGTGCCACCAAGCAGCGGCAGGTCCTCGCCGTACTCGCCCTCAACGCCAGGCAGCTGGTCAGCACCTCCACGCTCGTCAGGGAACTGTGGGAGGGCCGTCCGCCGCCGAGCTTCGGCGCCACCCTGCACACGTACATCTTCCAGGTGCGGCGGACGCTGGGGGCCGCCCTGAACGGGAAGCGAGACGTCAAGCACATGCTTAGCACCAGGCACTCCGGATACCTGCTCGAGTGCCGGACGGATATCGAGGAGGCCCGGGGGCTCGCGGTGGCCGGCCGGACGGCGGCCGAGGAGGGGGATCCGCGTTCCGCTTCCGATTTCCTAGTCCGCGCGCTCGCGCTGTGGCGGGGGCCCGCCCTGGCCGACGTGCGCCAGGGCCCGGTCCTTGAAGTCGAGGCGGCAGCGCTGGCCGAGACCAGGCTGAGCCTGCTGGAACGCCGGATCGAAGCGGATCTCACCATGCGCCGGCACGCCGATGTCATCGGCGAACTAGCGTCCCTGGTGGCGGCGCATCCCACCAACGAGAACTTCTGCGGGCTGCTGATGCGAGCCCTCTACCACTCCGGCTACACCGCCCGCGCCCTGGAGGCGTTTCGCCAGCTACGCGCCTCGCTCAGCCGTGAGCTCGGCGTCGAGCCAGGTTCAGCGCTGCAGAAGCGGCACCGCTCCATCCTGGCTGGCGACCTAGTGGCCGCCACGAACGGTCTACCAGGGAGAACCGCATGAGACCGAGCGCGATAGCACTAGAAAAAGAAGTAGAATCTTCCACGATCACCACAACTTGCACAACTCTAGCCGATCCCGTAACCTATGCCCCAAAAATGGACATCAGTTTGTCCGCGCACGGGTGCGTGGCGACGAGCATTGACTGGGAGGAATCTGTATGGCTCGCCGCCGTCCGCGAAATGTCCCTGAGTCCACATCCAGCAGAGCTGCGGGGCACCTTTTCGCCGTAAAGACGGGTTTCGATAGAGAAGAAATGCTTTCGGTCCAGGCAATTCGGGGCCAGCAGACGGCACTCTACCCGATCCTGCTCGCTTCGCTATCCGGTTTGTTCGGAGTGGAGATAATTTCGATCGTCCGCTTCGTGGCGCCGTCGCAGCCCCTGCAATTCACCGCCGCCGTGGCTTCCGCGACGGCGGCCTTCGCCTTTCACCTGTGCAACTGCTTGCCGCGCGCGGCGCAGTGGTCGGCCCGGCAACGAGGCGTCATGCTGCTGGGCCAGGGCGCCGTCACCTACCTGCCCCTGCTCGTCTACGGCATCATGTGGGCGGGCATGACGGGTTTCTTCGCGGGGTCGGTTCTGCTGCTCGGGGCGGGCTGGAAGGCATGGGCGCCGTTCGCCGTCATCGGGCTGAGCGCGCTCGCGGCGGCCGCCGGGACGCGGCAGGGGGCCCTCGAGACAGCGTTCCTGGCGATCAGCGGACCGGCTTTCGGCCTGGTCGTCTTCGGGCTCTCCCGGCTGGCGCTGCAACTGCGGCACGCGTACATCACGCACGCGGAGATCTCCCAGCTCGCCGCGGTCAAGGAGCGGACCCGCTTCGCCATGGACCTGCATGACCTGCTCGGCTACAGCCTGTCGGCGATCGCGCTGAAGGCCGAGTTGAGCAGACGGGTCATGGACACTAAACCGGACCAGGCCCGCGAGGAACTGGCGGATGTCGTCACCTTCGCCCGGCAGGCGGTGGCCGACGTGCGCCTGGTGGCGAACCGCTATCGCACGATGTCACTGGCGGCGGAGGCGGGGTCGGCCGCGTCAGTGCTCGCCGCGGCCGGGGTCATGGCGGATATCGAGATCGACTGCGGTGCCCTCGACGAGAAGGTCGACACCGTGCTGGCGACGATACTCCGGGAAGCGGTGACGAACCTGCTGCGGCACAGCAGCGCGCGCACCTGCCGCATCGCGGCCAGCCAGACGGGCGCGTTCGTGACGCTGCTCGTGGCCAATGACGGCGTGCCGACGCCGGGGGCGGGCTACTATCGCGATGGCGGCGGGCTGGAAAACCTCGCCGCGCGCCTGGAAACCATCGGCGGCACGCTGACCATCGAGTCGCAGGAAGATACGTTCGGCCTCATCGCCGCCGTGCCGCACATCGCTCGCGGCGCACCCGCGTGCCACCAGGCCGGGAAAGTGTGAGCCCGCGATTAGGTAACCAGGTTAAATCGGCTTCGGGGGGGAGTTTGGTGGCGCTCCGGATTCTGCTCGCCGAGGACGTTGCCATGGTTCGTGGCGCGCTCGTGGCGTTGATCGAGCTAGAACCCGACCTGAAGGTCGTGGCGGCGATCGAGAACGGCACCGACATCGTTCCCACCGCCCGGCGCTGCGTGCCCGATATCGCGATCATCGATATCGACCTGCCCGGGCTCGACGGCCTCTCCGCCGCCGCGCGCCTGCATGAGGTGCTGCCGGGCTGCCGGACCCTCATCCTCACTAACCTGGACAAGGCGGGAACGCTGCGCCGGGCGCTCGCGGCCGGGGTGTCCGGTTACATGCTCAAGGCGGCCGCGGCCGAGGATCTGGCCATCGCCATCCGCAACGTCGCGGCCGGCCGTCGGGTCATTGACCCGCAGCTGGCGGTGGCCGTGTGGGAGACCGGGCAGAACCCGCTGTCGGAGCGGGAACGCCAGGTACTACGGCTCACGGCCGCGGGCGCGGACCCGACCGAGATCGCCACCACCCTGCACCTGTCGGTGGGCACCGTACGCAACTACCTGACCACGATCGTGACCAAGCTGAACGCCCGCACCCGGGTCGACGCGGTCAAAACCGCGTACCACGTCGGCTGGCTGCCCTAGACGCAGGTCCGGCCGGCGCGGCTAGGCCGGCGGGTTGCCGTGCTTGCGCGGACCCGGCTCCAGTCGCTTGCCGTCCAGTATCGCCAGCGCGCGGACGATCACGGCCCGCGTGTCGGCCGGGTCGATCACGTCATCGACTAGTCCCCTCTCGGCGGCGTAGAACGGGTGCATCAGCCGCTCTGCGTACTCTCCCGCCAGCCGCGCTCGCAGCCCGTCCGGATCGTCGGCCGCGGCCAGTTCCCTGCGGTGCAGCACGCCAACCGCGGCCTCGGCGCCCATCACGGCGATCTCATTGCCGGGCCAGGCGAAGGACAGGTCAGCGCCGATCGACCGGGAGTCCATGACGATGTAGGCCCCGCCGTACGCCTTGCGCAGAATGACCTGCACCCGCGGCACGGTCGCGTCGCAGTACGCGTACAGCAGCCGGGCGCCATGCCTGATGATGCCGTTGTGCTCCTGACTCACCCCCGGCAGGAAACCTGGCACGTCGACCAGCGTGACCAGCGGGATGTTGAACGCGTCGCAGACCGAGACGAAGCGCGCGGCCTTCTGCGACGCTTCGATGTCGAGCACGCCCGCGCGGACCAGCGGCTGATTGGCCACGATGCCCACGGTCTGGCCGCCGATGCGGGTCAGCGCGCAGACGATGCTGCCCGCCCAGTCAGCGTGCACTTCCATGAACTCGCCCTCGTCTGCGATCTCGGCCAGTACCAGCAGCATGTCGTACGGTTTCCTGGAATCGGCGGGCACGATGTCGAGCAGGGCCGGGCAGCGCCGCTCGGGCGGGTCCGCGGACGCGGCGACGGGCGCGAACTGGTGGCTGTTGTCTGGCAGCAGCGAGAGGAGGTAACGGACATCCTCCAGGCAGGAGTCCTCGTCGTCGGAGACGAAGGCCGCCACCCCCGAGGTCTTCCCGTGCACCTGAGCGCCGCCCAGCCCGTCCTGAGTCACCGCCTCCCCCGTCACCGACTTGATGACATCCGGCCCGGTGACGAACATGTAGGAGACGTCACGCACCATGAACACGAAATCGGTCAGCGCGGGCGAATATGCCGCTCCACCAGCGCAGGGCCCGAGGATCACGCTGATCTGCGGGATCACGCCCGACGCGCGCACGTTACGGCGGAAGATTCCGCCGTAGCCGGCCAGCGCGGTGACGCCTTCCTGAATCCGCGCGCCTCCGCTGTCGTTGATCGCGATCAGCGGGACCCCGGTGGCCAGGGCCAGGTCCATGACCTTGTGAATCTTCGCAGCATGGACCTCGCCGAGCGAGCCGCCGAGGATGCGGAAGTCCTGCGCGTACGCGAACACCCGGCGCCCGTTCACGGTGCCCGCGCCAGTCACGACGCCGTCGGTGAACGCGGTGCCTTCCCCCCTCCTGAAGAGGTCAAGCTCGGTCAACGAGCCCGCGTCAAGCAGGCGTTCCAGCCGCTCGCGAGCGGTCAGCTTGTGCTTGGCGTGCTGCCGCTGCGCCGTGAGCTCATCGCCGTGGACGGCGGCCTCGCGCACCTGCCGCAGGCGGCTTGCCCGCTCGCCGGCCAAGGCGGGCGCAGGCGAAGCCGTCTCCTGGGCGGGCGGTGCCTCGGCGGGCGGTGCCTCGGCGGGCGGTGCCTCGGCGGTCAAGCTAGCCGCACCCTTACCGGAAGCCCGCCGTGAACCCGCAGCGACAGGTTGGGCTCAGGACGCGGAACCGGCCCCGCCAGCTCGAACCGGAACCGCCGGGCGACCATGGCCGCGACCAGGACCGCCTCCATCATGCCGAGATGGCTTCCCACGCATACCCGCGGCCCGGCGCCGAAGGGGATGTAGGCGTATCGGTGCCCGGGCGGCGGGCCGCCCGGCGCGAACCGTTCCGGGTCGAACCGGTCCGGGTCAGGCCAGAACTGGGGGTTCCGGTGCAGGGTGTACGGGCAGACCATGACGTCGGCCCCGGCCGGTATCCGGTAGCCGTCGATCTCGTCGGCCGCCAGCGCCTTGCGCGGCAGGCCCCAGACCGGCGGGTAGAGCCGCATCGCCTCCTGGATCACCATCGTGGTGTAGGGCAGCCTGGTCAGGTCCTCGAACTCAGGCGTGCGCTGGCCGAGCACGCTCACCGCC
>DASWUW010001188.1:0-2196 GCA_036406335.1 Trebonia sp. | reverse complement strand
GGCGGGCCGGCCAGCCCGTGGTCGGGGTAGGCGGGAGCGTAGCCGCCCGACAGCAGCAGCACATTGCGCTCACGCAGCGGCACGTCGAGCTGGTCCGCGAGGCGCAGGATCATCTCGCTGGTCGGCCGGGACCGCCCGGTCTCGACGAACGACAGGTGGCGGGCCGACACCTCGGCTCGCAGGGCCAGCTCCAGCTGGGTGAGCAGGCGCCGCATCCGCCAGCCGCGCAGCAGCTGGCCTACCGGAGCCGGGTCCCCGGCCTGCGTCGGGTCGGTCGCCGTGGAGGTCACTCTGACCATGCTAGGCAGCGCGGGGAGGGCGGTCGATTACCGGCCGGGTAATGCCGGCTGATTACCTGGCCGGTAATCGACCAGCGGCTCGCCTCGGGCTGATCCTCAGACCAGGAGCCGGCGCGGCAATCGCCCGGCCCTGACCGAGAGGAACCCATCGTGTCTGACTTCACCGAGCTCGCCCAGCGCTACCTGGCCGCCTGGAACGAGACCGACCCGGCGGCCCGCCGTGCCCTGATCGACGAGGTCTGGTCGCCCGGGGCCCGCTACACCGACCCGCTGGCCGACGTCGCCGGCCGCGACGAGGTCGACGCGCTCATCGCCGCCGCCCAGGGACAGTTCCCGGGGATGACCTTCCGGCTCGCCGGCCCGGTCGACGCGCACCATGACCAGGCCCGGTTCACCTGGGAACTGGGCCCGGACGGTACCGCCCTGGTGGTGGGTTTCGACGTGGTCCGGCGGGACGCCAGCGGGCAGCTGGCCCTCGTCCTGGGATTCCTGGACAAGGTGCCCACGCCCTAAGCATCCGGGCGCCCGCTGACGCCGTCGTAGCATGGGCAGCCTTGTCCCCCTAACGAGACGGAGCCCCCAGTGACTATCCCGGTCGTCATGATCGGCACGGGCGACTGGGCGCGGGATGCCCTGGGCCCGGCGCTGCGGTCGATCCCGGAGGTGGAGGTAGTCGCGTGCGCGTCGCCGGACACCGGGCAGGCGGCCCGGTTCGCCGCCGCGTTCGGTATCCCGCGCACGTACGCGGGCCTCGACGACGCACTCACGGGGGAGCCGCGGGTCGGCCTGCTGGTCGTCAGCACGCCGGACGACCACCACGCGGTGGCGCTGAGGCGGGCCGTGGACGCCGGCATCCCGGTGTTCTGCGAGAAGCCGGTGGCGAACAGCGCCGAGGACGCCGAGGAACTGGCTCGCCGCGTGCTGGCGTCACCGGTACCGGCCACGGTGGGCTTCTCCTTCCGTTACAGCACGGCCGTGCAGCGCCTGCGCGATGACCTGCGTTCGGGGCATCTGGGTGATCCGTGGCTGGTCGAGCTGGCGGAGCACAATCCGCAGTTCCATCCCGTGGTGGGGCGTCCGCTCAACTGGAAGGGCGACCCCGCGCACGCCGCGGGCGGCGCCGTCTTCGAGTACGGCGCCCACGTGGTCGACCTCGGCTGCTGGCTGCTGGGCGAGGTGGCGGAAGTCTCGGCGCAGTTCGCCACGGTCGTGCCGGGCGCCGTGCTCGACGACATCGCGGTCCTGCAGCTTCGCTACCGGTCGGGCGTGCTGGGTACGGTCACCACCAGCTGGGTGCTCGGCGGAGGATTTCCCGGCATCACCGTCCGGGTACACGGATCGGCAGGCCGGGGCGAGGTCTTCCTGGGCGCGGAACCGCAGCCTCAGGAGCGCTACGTGCGCCGGGACGCGACGGGCGCGGTGGCGGAATCGCTCGACCTCGCCTCGGGTGACCTCGGCAAGTCCGCCCGCGTCGCCCGCCAGCTGGCCGACTTCGCGGCCGCGGTCACCGGGGGGACGCAGCGGTATCCGGGCACGCTCCCCACCCTGGAAAGTTCCGCTCACGTGCAGCGCGTGCTGGACACCGCCCTGCGGGCCGCGGGCACCGGGCTCCCGGTCGTTTCGGGGGAGCGCTAGAAGATTACCCGCCGTGTTACGCGCGGACGCGTCCTCGGCCCCCGGTGTTGCTTTCTCATAAACTCTTGCCCGGCCCCATTGGCGAGTGTCGACAATCGCCATAACGTCGGCGGTACCGCGGTTCACCGGCCGTCGGCCGTCAGTTCACCGAAGTGCAGAAAGGGGCCTATGGACGCGCAGCGCTCCTCCGAGGCAGCCCTGTTGCAGGTCAACGGACTGAACAAGTGGTACGGCCGGGCTCCCTCGGCGCTGGGCCGCCGGC
>DASWUW010001187.1:0-15129 GCA_036406335.1 Trebonia sp. | reverse complement strand
CGTTCCCCGGCCCCGGGCTCGGCATCCGGATCATCGGCGAGGTCACCGCGCCGCGGCTGGCCATCTTGCGCGAGGCGGACGCGATCGCGCGGGCCGAGCTGACCGCGGGCGGGGTGGACCAGTCCGTCTGGCAGTGCCCGGTGGTGCTGCTGGCCGACGTCCGCTCGGTCGGCGTGCAGGGGGACGGCCGCACCTACGGCCACCCGGTGGTGATCAGACCGGTGACCAGTGAGGACGCGATGACCGCGGACTGGGCGCGGCTGCCCTACGACCTGCTCGCGCGGATCTCCACCCGGATCACCAACGAGGTCCGCGAGGTCAACCGGGTGGTGCTGGACATCACCAGCAAGCCGCCGGGCACGATTGAGTGGGAGTAAGCGGCGGGGGGGTGGTTAACCCCGGCCGTTGATCGCGGCCTGCGGGGGCTGCGGGGGCCGGATGGACGGCCGCAGCAGCGCTTCCGCCAGCGTGAGCACCGTGTCCTCCAGGGAGGCGATACGGGCGATGATGTCGGCCGTGGCGGCCGCGACCGCCTTGGTCACCGTCTCCTCCACGCCGGCCCCCTGGCCCTCCAGCTTCTCGTCGAGCGAGCGGACCCGGTCGTACTGGTCGTCGAGCCGCTCGTCGAGCCGCTCGAGGCGGGCGGTGAGCTTGCCGTCGATCGCGCCGAGGGTGGCGGCCAGCCCGTCCATGGTCGCGGCGAGCCCGTCGATGGTGCCCGCGGTCCCGGTCGGGCCGGTCTCGTCGATGGTGTCCAGCCGCAGGCGGATCTCCTGCAGCGCGGTGGCGACCGTCCGTTCCTCGACGATGTGGTCGTGCACGGTGCGGGCCAGCAGGTCGCGCATCCGTTCGGCGGCGGGCTGCCCGGTGTATCCCGGCTGGCCGTTGTGGGCCGCCTGGCCGTTGTGAGCGGACTGGCCGTTGTGGGCGGGCTGCCCGTTGTAAGTCGGCTGTCCGTTGTAGGCCGGAGCGGCGGACTGGCTGGCGCGCAGTAGCAGGTGGTGGTTGTTGCCCGGCTGGTCCATCTGGCTCCTTCGTGCGCTCCGGCTATGGAGTCCGCTCACTCTAGTTGCTCTTCGTGTCCGCTCGAGCACAAGCTGCTAAATAGCGGGCCGGTACCGGTATGCCCGGGACCTGGGGTCACTACGCCCGGGAACCTGGTTCGGGGCCGCCCGGGTCGCCGCGGCCGTCCGTGTTGACGCGACCTCGGGGAGGCGACTAGGGTTCGGCATTAGCACTCACTCATGTAGAGTGCTAATGCGACGAGGCCGGTCTGGCACCGCGACGACAGGCCAAGTCTGGTCGCCAACAAGCCACTCACCCATTAGACATTTCCGAAGGGGGAGGTCACGTTATGACGACCGCCACCAAGGCTGTTCTCAAGCCGCTCGAGGACCGCATCGTGGTCCAGCCGCTCGAGGCCGAGCAGGTCACTGCTTCCGGGCTCGTGATCCCGGACACCGCGAAGGAGAAGCCCCAGGAGGGCAAGGTCCTCGCGGTCGGCCCGGGCCGTTTCGACGACAAGGGTGCCCGCATCCCCGTCGACGTCCAGGTCGGCGACGTGGTGCTGTACAGCAAGTACGGCGGCACCGAGGTCAAGTACTCGGGCGAAGAGTACCTGGTGCTCTCGGCCCGTGACGTACTTGCGGTTATCGAGAAGTAGTTCCAGTCGTGCGGGCCTCTGGCTGCCCATCAGCGGCCGGGGGCCCTACGCCTGTCCGAAACATCCAACCCACAGGTTGAGGTAAGTCATGCCCAAAATCCTGGAGTTCGACGAGGACGCCCGACGCCACCTTGAGCGTGGCGTGGACAAGCTCGCCGACACCGTGAAGGTGACGCTTGGCCCGCGCGGCCGCAACGTCGTCATCGACAAGAAGTGGGGCGCTCCCACGATCACCAACGACGGTGTCACCGTCGCCAAGGAGATCGAGCTGGAGAACCCGTACGAGAACCTCGGCGCCCAGCTGGCCAAGGAAGTCGCCACCAAGACGAACGACATCGCGGGTGACGGCACCACCACCGCGACCGTGCTCGCCCAGGCGATGGTTCACCTCGGGCTGCGCTCGGTTGCCGCCGGCGCCAACCCGATGGACCTCAAGCGCGGCATCGACGCGGCCGCCGCGGCGGTATCCGAGGCGCTGCTCAAGTCCGCCCGCGAGGTGACCGAGCAGCAGGAGATCGCGCACGTGGCGACGATCTCGGCCCAGGACGCCAAGATCGGCGAGCTCATCGCCGAGGCGTTCGACAAGGTCGGCAAGGACGGCGTGGTCACCGTCGAGGAGTCGCCCACGATGGGCCTCGAGCTGGAGTTCACTGAGGGCCTCCAGTTCGACAAGGGCTACATCTCGCAGTACTTCGTAACCGACCAGGAGCGCCTCGAGGCCGTGCTGGAGGACGCTTACGTCCTGGTCAACCAGGCCAAGATCTCCTCCATGGCCGACTTCCTGCCGCTGCTGGAGAAGGTCGCCCAGACCAAGAAGCCGCTGCTGGTCATCGCGGAGGACATCGAGGGCGAGGCCCTGGCGACCATCGTCGTCAACAAGATCCGCGGCCTGCTCAACATCGCCGCGGTGAAGGCTCCCGGCTTCGGTGACCGCCGCAAGGCCATGCTGGCCGACATCGCCACGCTGACCGGGGCGACCCTGGTCAGCGAAGACCTCGGCATGAAGCTGGACTCGGTCGGCCTCGACGAGCTCGGCTCGGCCCGCCGCATCGTGGTCACCAAGGACAACACCACGATCGTGGACGGCGCCGGCGACTCGGTGGCGATCCAGGAGCGGGTTAACCAGCTCAAGACCGAGATCGAGTCGACCGACTCCGACTGGGACCGCGAGAAGCTGCAGGAGCGGCTGGCCAAGCTGTCCGGCGGCGTGTGCGTGCTCCGCGCGGGCGCGGCCACTGAGGTCGAGCTCAAGGAGAAGAAGCACCGCCTGGAGGACGCCATCTCCGCGACGCGCGCCGCGATCGAGGAAGGCATCATCCCCGGCGGCGGCTCCGCGCTCGTGCACGTCGCGGCCGAACTGGATGACCTGGGCAAGACCGGCGACGTGGCCACCGGCGTGACCGTGGTCAAGAAGGCGCTGTCGGAGCCGGCCCGCTGGATCGCGCTCAACGCCGGCCAGGAGGGCTCGGTCATCGTGGCCAAGACCGCCGCGCTGCCCGTCGGGCACGGTTACAACGCCGCCACCGGCGAGTACGGCGACCTGATGGCCCAGGGCGTCATCGACCCGGTCAAGGTCACCCGCTCCGCGGTGCAGAACGCCGCCTCCATCGCCGGCATGCTCCTCACGACCGAGACCCTGATCGTAGAGAAGCCCGCTGACGACGAGCCGGCCGCTGACGGCCACGGCCACGGCCACAGCCACTAGTAACCCCGCACCACCGCACCACCGCTTTACCCGCGAACGCGGGGGCCGACGGATCATCGTCGCCCCCGCGTTCGCCGTTTCCCGCCCCGGTCACCCGCCGCAGCCTCACCCACCCATTCCACCGGTCTCCGACTGGGGCCGGCCGACACCCTTAACCCATAGAACAGCGGTAACGGCAGGTGTTCCCGCGCACAGTCGTGGCCGCAAGATCATTGGCCCCGAACGCGCGCGGCTGACACCTCGCCGCCACCGCTTCCCTCGACCCCGTGGAAGAGTCCCAACCGATTCTTCCGCCCCGCTGATCACTGCGGGAATTCATCGGGCGACGTTTGCACCCATATCTGGGTCTAAACGTCGCCCGATCACGCACCGCCCTTGTCCTAGCTGGCCTTGGCGCTCCTGGCGGGGTGTCGTTAGCCGCGCTTCGTACTCGCCATGAACACGCCCAGGCATCAGCCGGAACGTTCAATATCGCACCATCGCGGTCGGTGGTGTCCCGCACTAGTACAGCGCTTTCACCGCTGGCCGTCTCGACGCAGGCTTCTCCGCCGTTGCTGCTGTAGCTGCTCTTACGCCAGTTTGTCATCATGCCGTAGCACTGCCTCACCGAGGATGGAGGCCAGCTCTGCCCTTTTCCGCGTGATGGTTCCACTCGGACGTTGCTGGCCAATTTGCCAGCCGGGCGCAAAACCTTTCCTCATCGCCGCATAGCTATTCCGACATGAGCTGCACGGGTGCCACTATGCCTTTACATTCTGCCGTCAGCCGCAGTGCGAGCGGAAACCAAAACCACCGGACACGAGATGAGCGATAACGAGGACGACCTCATGAGGATGCCTGACCCTGAGTTCCTGGCCGAGCGGAAGCGCGTACGTGAGGCACTGGAGAACCTGCCCGAGCCGAGTGCCGATCTGTCGATCCGTCACCAGCGGCTCAGCGAGGCGTTCATCCGGCGGGCGCGGATCTCTTGGTCAGGGAGTGAACAGTGAACGAAGTAATAGCGCAAATCGGTGCGCTTCCCCGAGATGAGGCCCGGTTGCTGGCGGTCGAGATCCTGCTGGCCGACCCGGAGGCCCTCGCCGACGATGTCCTCGAGTCCTGCCTCTACATTCTGCGGGAAAGACTGACGGCGGCCTGAGTTATTGAGCGAGATCGTGGGCGTTATAATCCCCCAAATGCCACTCAATAAGCTTTCCTAGCCATTCCCCCCGATTTCATGTCAAGGTTCCGGGGCCGCCTAACCAGAACCAGGCGGCACCATGGCCGGCCGCCAGACGCCCGGCCGGAGGACTCCGTCCAGCGGTACGGAACAGCGGTACGGAACAGCGGGCCGGGGTGCGCCGGTTGGCTAAGATAGGAAAATCCCACCGTTACCCGCTGCTCGTCGCGCAGCGACAAGTCGTGAGGGCATCATGACCGACGCACCGAAGTTTTCCCCGGCTGGCCTGACCTTCGACGACGTGCTGCTCTTGCCGGCGCACTCGGACCTGATGCCGAGCGAGGCGGACACCAGTACCCGGATCACCCGCAAGTACCGGCTGCGGGTCCCGCTGGTGTCCAGCGCGATGGACACGGTCACCGAGGCCCGGATGGCGATCGCCATGGCCCGGTTCGGCGGCGTGGGCGTGCTGCACCGGAACCTGTCCATCGAGGAGCAGGCTCAGCAGGTCGACCTGGTGAAGCGGTCCGAGGCGGGGATGATCACCGACCCGGTCACCTGCGGCCCGGACGCCACCCTGGCCGACGTGGACCGGCTGTGCGCGCACTACCGGATCTCCGGTGTCCCGGTGACCAGCGACGACGGCATCCTGCTGGGCATCGTGACCAACCGCGACATCCGGTTCGAGACCGACCTGTCCCGCCGGGTGGCCGACGTCATGACTTCGATGCCGCTGGTGACCGCTCCGGTAGGCGTGCCGTCGGACCAGGCGCTGCGGCTGCTCAAGGAGCACAAGATCGAGAAGCTGCCGCTGATCGACGACGGCGGCCGGCTGCGCGGCCTGATCACGGTCAAGGACTTCACCAAGAGCGAGAAGTTCCCCAACGCCACCAAGGACGAGGGCGGCCGCCTGGTCGTCGGCGCCGCGGTGGGCGTGGGCGAGGACGCCAAAGCCCGGGCCCAGGCGCTGATCGAAGCGAGCGTGGACTTTCTTATCGTCGACACCGCGCACGGTCACGCGCAGTCCGTGCTCGACATGATCCGGCAGCTCAAGGCCAACAGCGACATCGAGGTGATCGGCGGCAACGTCGCCACCCGGGCCGGCGCCCAGGCGCTTATCGACGCGGGCGCGGACGGAGTCAAGGTCGGGGTGGGACCGGGGAGCATCTGTACCACCCGTGTCGTCGCCGGCGTCGGCGTGCCCCAGGTGACCGCGATCTACGAGGCGGCCCAGGCGTGCCGCCCGGCCGGCATCCCGCTTATCGGCGACGGCGGCCTGCAGTACTCGGGCGACATCGCCAAGGCGATCGCGGCGGGCGCCGATACCGTCATGCTCGGCTCCCTGCTGGCCGGCTGCCAGGAGACCCCGGGCGAGATGGTCTTCATCAACGGCAAGCAGTACAAGATGTACCGGGGGATGGGTTCGCTCGGTGCGATGCGTAACCGCGAGCGGGGCAAGTCCTACTCCAAGGACCGCTACTTCCAGGACGACGTGCTGCGGGAGGACAAGCTGGTCCCGGAGGGAATCGAGGGCCAGGTGCCCTACCGCGGCCCGCTCGCCGCGGTGGCCGACCAGCTCGTCGGCGGTCTGCGGGCCAGCATGGGTTACTGCGGTACCCGTACCATCGAGGACCTGAAAGAAGATGCCCGCTTCATCCAGATCACGTCGGCGGGTCTCAAGGAGAGCCACCCGCACGACGTGCAGATGACCGTCGAGGCACCGAACTACAGCGGCAGGAAGTAACCGGCGTGACTGACATCGAGATCGGGCGGGGCAAGACCGGCCGCCGGGCGTACTCGCTGGACGAGATCGGCATCGTGCCCGCACGCCGGACCCGGGACCCGGAAGAAGTTTCCATCGCCTGGCAGATCGACGCCTACCGCTTCGGGATGCCGCTGGTCGCCTGCCCGATGGACAGCGTGGTCTCGCCCGCCACGGCCGTCGCGATGGGCAAGCTGGGCGGGCTCGCCGTGCTCGACCTGGAGGGGCTCTGGACCCGCTTCGACGACCCCGGGCCGCTGCTGGAAGAGGCCGCGGCCCTGGGCGAGGAGGCCGCCACCAGACGGCTGCAGGAGATCTACGCCGAGCCGATCAAGGAGGAGCTGATCGGCCGCCGCATCGAGGAGATCTCCCGGGCCGGCGTGGTCACCGCGGCCGCCCTGTCGCCGCAGCGCACCGCCCGGTACTACAAGGCGGTGGTGGACGCGGGGGCGGACATCTTCGTCATCCGCGGTACCACGGTAAGCGCGGAGCACGTGTCCGGGCGGGCCGAGCCGCTGAACCTCAAGCAGTTCATCTACGAGCTCGACATCCCGGTGATCGTCGGCGGCTGCGCCACTTACACCGCTGCCCTGCACCTGATGCGCACCGGCGCGGCCGGGGTCCTGGTGGGCTTTGGCGGCGGCAGCGGCCACACCACCGCCGTCGTGCTCGGCGTCGCGGTGCCGATGGCGACCGCGATCGCGGACGTCGCGGCGGCGCGGCGCGACTACCTGGACGAGTCCGGCGGCCGCTACGTGCACGTGATCGCGGACGGCTCGATGACCCGCAGCGGCGATATCGCCAAGGCGCTCGCGCTGGGCAGCGACGCGGTGATGGTGGGCTCGCCGCTGGCCCGGGCCGAGCAGGCACCCGGCCGCGGCTACCACTGGGGCAGCGAGGCGAACCACCCCGAGCTGCCCCGCGGCGCGCGCGTCCAGGTGGGCACGATCGGCACCATGGAGCAGATCCTGAACGGCCCGTCCACGGTTCCCGACGGCTCGATGAACCTGATGGGAGCGCTGCGCCGCACGATGGCGACGGCCGGCTACACCGAGCTCAAGGAGTTCCAGCGGGTCGAGGTGGTCGTCACCCCGCCGGCGACCCGCCCGGGCCGGTAGCGGACGCCGTTAAACTTCATCGCCATGGGCACCCCGCGCGTTTTCTCCGGCATCCAGCCGACCGCTGACTCGTTTCACCTCGGCAATTACCTGGGTGCGGTCAGGCAGTGGGTGGATCTGCAAGAGACCGGCGACGCCATCTACTGCGTGGTGGACCTGCACGCGATCACCGTGCCCTATGACCCGCAGACGCTGCGCCGCCGCACCCGGGTGGCCGCGGCGCAGCTGATCGCGTCGGGGCTGGAGCCCGAGCGCTGCGTCCTGTTCGTGCAGAGCCAGGTGCAGGAGCACGCCGAGCTGGCCTGGATTTTGTCCTGCCTGACCGGCTTTGGCGAGGCGAGCCGGATGACCCAGTTCAAGGACAAGTCGGCCAAGGGCGGCGCGGAGGCGGCCAGTGTCGGCCTGTTCACCTACCCGATGCTGATGGCGGCCGACATCCTGCTCTACCAGACGGACGAGGTACCGGTGGGGGAGGACCAGCGCCAGCACCTGGAGCTGAGCCGGAACCTGGCCCAGCGGTTCAACCACCGCTTCGGCGAGACGTTCACCGTGCCCGCCCCGTACATCCTGCCCGCGGTCAGCAAGATCACCGACCTGCAGGAGCCGACCAGCAAGATGTCCAAGTCGTCCTCGTCGCCCCAGGGCATCGTCGACCTGCTGGACGAGCCCGCCGCGATCCGGAAGAAGATCAACCGCGCGGTGACCGACGCCGAGTCCGTCGTGCGGGCGGACGACGAGGCCAAGCCGGGCGTGACCAACCTGCTGCGGATCTACTCGGCGCTGTCCGGGGACAAGATCGACGACATCGCGGCCCGCTACGGGGACGGCGGTTACGGCGGCTTCAAGAAGGACCTGGGCAACCTGCTGGCGGACACGTTCGCCCCGATCCGCGAGCGCACCGCCAGGTACCTGGCCGACCCGGCCACCCTGGACGCCCTGCTGGACGACGGCGCCCGCCGCGCCCGCGCGATCGCCCGCGAGACGATGGTGCGGGTCCGGGAGCACTCCGGCTTCCCGCCGGTAAATTCCTGAATTCCTTTCCGAACGTTCCCAGCCAGCTCCAGCGGCCGCCCCGCTTCCCGTCGGCCCGCGCGGCGCTGAACTCATCGTGACGTAGGTAACACGTTCCGTTTGACCGAGGCTGCTGCCTGCCCTTGGGCGTTTAACCGGATTAACCGGATGGGCCAGGGCAAACGTGGCTATCGGGGGACGATTCAATATTCCGAGGGTGGAAACGCTAGAGAGACACCCCTAAAGCGCGAACCCGTCTGCGCGTTTCTCTTGCCCCCGGAGGCCTTCATGACGATCGAGTGGACCCCCTCAGCCGGCCCGACCCTTGGCGTCGAGTGGGAGGTGCAGCTCGTCGACGCGCAGACCAGGCTGCTGCGGCAGGAGGCGGGCACCGTGCTGGCCGCGCTGCCGGGCCTGCTGGAGAGCGGCGAGCACCCGAAGATGCGGCATGAGCTGATGCAGTCCACGGTTGAGGTGGTGACCGGTATCTGCGGCACGGTGGCCGAGGTCAAGGCGGACCTGGCCCTGTCGCTGAAGGACCTGCAGCGCGTCGCCGGGCCGCACGGCATCGTGGTCGCCAGCTCGGGTACCCACGCCCTCAGCCACTGGCGGGACGGGAAGATGGCGCCCGGCCAGCGGTACGCCGAGCTCGTGCAGGAGATCCAGTGGCCGTCCCGCAGGCTGCAGACTATGGCGGTGCACGTGCACGTCGGGCTGCGGGACGAGCACCGGGCCATGCCGGTCGTGAACGCGCTGGCGGTCTACCTGCCGCACATCCTCGGTCTCTCCGCGTCGAGTCCCTACTGGTGCGCGGAGGACACCGGGCTGGCCTCCAGCCGGTCGATCGTCTTCGGGTCGCTGCCGCACACCGGGCCGCCGCTCGCCCTCCCCGACTGGAAGTCATTTGAGGACTACATGGACAGCCAGCTGCGCGCGGGCACCGTCCGCACCATCAAGGAGGTGTGGTGGGATGTCCGCCCGCACCCGGACTTCGGTACGGTCGAGGTCCGGATCGCGGACGCGGTCCCCACGCTGAGCGAGGTCGGCATGCTCGCCGCGCTCGTACAGTGCCTGGTGCACCTGTTCGACACCCAGCTGGACCAGGGGTACCGGCTGCCCAGCCGGCCGCCCTGGGTGATCGCCGACAACAAGTGGCGCGCCACCCGCTACGGGCTCGACGCCACCATCGTCACCAGCGAGGCCGGGACGACCGCGCCACTGCGCGATGAGGTGTATGAACTTATTCGTGACCTTGAGCCGATAGCATGGCGGCTCGGATGTGCAGAAGAGCTCGCCGTTGCCTCCGAGGTGCTTGAGTACGGGGCTCCCTACGAGCGGCAGCGGGCCGTGCACAGTGCCGAAGGTGACTTGACCAGTGTGGTTGACGCGCTGGTGACCGAGTTCGCGGAGGACAAATTTGTTCTCCGCGGGGATGGTGGGCATGGGGGATGACCTCACCGCGGCCCTGGACGCGTTCCTGGCCCGGCATGAGACGGAGCTGATCGGGCTCCGCCGCGACCTGCACGCGCACCCGGAGCCGGGCTACGCCGAGCAGCGGACGACCCGCCTGGTCGCCGACTGGCTGACCGGGGCCGGGCTGAGCCCGGTGCTGCTCCCGGGGATGACCGGGCTCTACGCGGATATCGGGCCGGGGGAGCCGCGGGTCGGGCTCCGCGCCGACCTGGACGCGCTGCCCATGGAAGACGAGAAGGACGTGCCGTACCGGTCCTCCTTCCCCGGCCTGTGCCACGCCTGCGGGCACGACGTGCACACGGCGATGCTGACCGGGGCCGGGTTGTTCCTGGCCGGGCGGGCGGCCGCAGGCCGGCTGCCCGGAGGCGTACGGCTGATCTTCCAGCCCGCCGAAGAGGCCGGGGACGGCGCCCGGAACGTCATCGCCGCTGGCGCGCTCGACTCCGTGGGCCGGATGTTCGCCCTGCACTGCGACCCCCGGCTGGACGTCGGCCTGGTCGGCGTGCGGGCCGGGGCGATCACCGCCGCCTGTGACAAGATCAAGGTCACGGTGGCCGGGCCCGGCGGACACACCGCCCGCCCGCACCTGACCGGAGACGTGGTCTACGCGCTGGGCAAGGTCGTCACCGAGGTCCCGGCGGCGCTCAGCCGCCGGGTGGACCCCCGGGCGGGCCTGAGCCTGGTCTGGGGCCACGTGAACGCGGGGGCGGCGGCCAACGCCATCCCCGACGCCGGCGTAGTCGAAGGCACCGTGCGCTGCCTCGACGCCGACGTGTGGCGTTCGGCCATGGCTCTCATCGAAGACCTGGTGCAGTCCGCGGTGGTGCCCTACGGGGTGACGGCCAAGGTGGAGTATCTCAGCGCCGTCCCGCCGACCGTCAACGATCCGGCCAGCGCGGCCATGATCGGCAGCGCCGCGGCCGCGGTGCTCGGCCCGGCCGCGGTGACCGACACCCCGCAGAGCCTGGGCGGCGAGGACTTCGCCTGGTACCTGCACCAGGTGCCCGGTGCCATGGCCCGGCTGGGCACCCGCACCCCCGGGGCGACAACCGCCGGGGACCTGCACCAGCCGACCTTTGACATCGACGAGCGGGCGGTCGGGGTGGGCGTCCGGGTGCTGGCGGCGCTGGCCGAGCGGGTCAGCGCCGGCCTTCGGGGTGACGAGGGCCTGCGCGAGAGCGGCGATGGCCGGTGACTGACCAGCCGGACCAGCAGGTTTTCCGTTCGCCCGCCTCCGTGGTGATCTGGTGGGTGTGGGCGCTGTTCGCGGCGGGCAACCTCATCGACCTGGCCGTGCAGGGCCGGGACCACCTGGCCCTGACTGCCGCGTTCGTCCTGCTGCTGGTCACCGGTGTCGTGTACGTGACCGCGCTTCGGCCCCGGCTGGTGGCGGGCCCGGACGAGCTGGTGATCGTCAACCCGTTCAACGATCACCGGGTCAGCTGGGCCGCGGTCAGCCGGGCTGATCCCGCCGACCTGCTCCGCATCCGCTGCGAATGGCAGGACGGGGACCGGGCCCGGCAGCGGTCGTTCTACGTCTGGGCGGTGCACTCCTCCCGGCGCCGCCAGGTCGCGGCCGAGATGCGCGCCCAGCGCCAGGCCTGCCGGGGCAGCGGGGCCGGCGGCTTCGGGTCGTTTGGCGGCGGCGGCAGCCTGGGCTGGTCGCCGGGCGCGGCCGCGCCGGCCCCCGACCCCGACGCCCTCCGGGTGGACCCGGACAAGGTCATCGCCCTGGTCACCGAGCGCGCCGGGCAGGCCCGGGAGGACGTGCCGGGTACCCCGGCGGCGCCCGCCTCGGCCTGGCACTGGCCGGCCGTCGCGGCGGTCGTCGTCCCCGGGATCGCCCTGCTGGTCGCCGCGCTGACCTGACCTGCTCCTAGCTGGCCGGCGGGGGATTGGACGGCCGGGCGCGGACCCAGCCGATGTAGTCGGCCGGCGCGCCCGCCTTGACCGCCGCGTCTACCAGGATGTTCAGCCGCTGGTCGGAGGGGAGCCCCCCCTCGTAGGCGTCAAGCACGTACAGCCAGGCGAGCACGTCTCCGTCCAGGCTCTGCACCCGGACCTTGAGCTTGCTGTAAAAGCCGAGGTTGACCCCGTCCCAGCTGTCGAGTTCCTTCTCGTCGTTCTCAGGAACGTCGTAGAGCGCGACGAACACCCGGTGCGCCGGGTCCTCGACCACGGTGGTGAGCGCCCCGTCCCAGCCGAGCTCCTCGCCCCCGAAAGTCAGGCGCCAGCCTTCCAGCCACCCGGTGCCCCGCTGCGGGGAGTGCGGGCAGCGCAGGAGCATCTGCGCCGGATCCATGTTGCTGCCGTAGGCGGCGTATAGTGCCACGCTGCATAAGCGTAGAGGGTTTTGCCCGCGGTGACGTACAAGCCAGCCCCGAAGATGCGCGATAGCTACCTGACGTGCCCTTTCCAGGTCGCGCGGCGCCAGCCTGGGCCAGCCCGGCAGCCACCCGGCCGCGCTGGTTTTCGCTCGTAATCACTCGCAATTAAGACTTAAGCAACATGTCATCACTCCTACGGGCTCCTTACGCACCCTTCGAATCACTGCCGTCCCGGGTGCGGACCGGGCAACGTCGATGTCGTCAGCACCATACGGACGCCCTGGGCGGGTGACGTCCACTGAATGGAGGCATCGATGAGCAAGCGCGGAATCAGCCGGGCATCCATGCGGGTACGCCTGACCGTCGCCGCAGCGGTACTCGCGGGCGGCGGAGCAGCCGGGGTGGTGGCGGTAAACGCCAGCCACAGCGGCCCCGTGGCGGCCCAGTCGGCCGGGTACTACCAGAACAACGGCCGGACCATGAGCTATACCAGCGCCGTGTCCTCCGCGGTCAAGGGCTGGAGCAAGTCGCCGGACCGGTCGCTCGCGACCATTTCGCACATGAAGCCGGTAACCAACTACTGGACGCAGTCGTGGCACCACGTCGTCATCTTCATCCAGCGCGGCACCGTGGTCGGAGTAGGCCGGGACGAATTCGCGGTCAGGTCCGCGAACGGCACGATCAAGATCTGGCACGTGAACCACGGGACGAAGATCCAGAACGTCGGCGGCACCATGACCGGGCTGTCCGCCATGACCGGCGGCACCACGCGGGTGCCCTCCTGGTGGACCATGAACACCAAGGTCAGGCGGCTCGCCAAGGGTGACCTCGTGTTCGTCTTCGGCGAGCGCCAGAAGCACACGCTCAAGGCGCAGCTGGTGCTGTTCGCGGCGCCGATGACCCTGGCGCCGGTGGCCACCCCGACCGCGACCACTCCCTTCGCAACTACCCCGGCGGGTACCCCGACCTCGACCGTGACCGCTCCCGCGGTCGCGCCGTCGATGCTCACCGGCACCCATAGCTGACCGCCAACGCAGACTAGGAGTACATGAATGCTTACGGGTCAGAGGACGACAGCGCGTCGGCGCGCGCAAGGTAAGCGCCGTGCTCGTATCGCGGCGGTGATCGCCGTTCCAGTAGCGGCAGGCGTGGCCGTGGGAGCGGTCTTCGCGGTACACAGCGGGCCGATCAGCGTGGCGAACTCATCGTTCGGCAGGCATCATCATCACACGGCACCGGCGAGTCCCACGGCCTCGGCATCCGCCAGTACGAGCGCCAGCCCCAGCACGACCGCCAGCGGGAGCGCCAGCCCCAGCACCACCGCCAGCGCGAGCGCGAGCGGTCCCGCCACGGTGGCGGCCGCCAACTCGTTCGCCGGCGGCGCGGTCGCCGCCGCCCAGCTCGGTGACGTGGCGACGGCTCCCGTGGACGGCGCCGGCGCGGCCATCAACCTGCACCAGAGCGCGGCGCAGGCCGCGGCCTCGATGAACTGCTCGCTCGCGGTGCCCGCCAACCCGCTGACCGCGGCCGGCCTGGCGACGCCGTGGCAGCTCGGCGACGGCTGCTCGATGGCCAACGCCGGCACGGAGGGCGCGTTCGTCGAGGCGACGATCTTGTCCCCGAACGGCCAGCTGTCGGTCTACAGCCCGCTCGTCGTCACCGCGGGCACCCAGCCCGCCGCGGTGCCTGCGGCGCCGGCGATCGCGGCCGGCTCCGTGGTGGAGATCAGCGTCGGCTTCAACGGCACCAACCTGTTCCTCACCGGTGCCGGTGCCTTCCGGGGCCGGTGCGTCGACGCCCTCGGCCAGTCGGTCTTCGGCCAGGTGTCGGCCTGCAACTCGGTGGCCTTCTACCGGGCCGCGAACGCAGAAATCGCCAACGGGACGCTCACGGTTCCCGCGGCCGGCACCGCGGCCGACGGCCAGGCCTGCGAGACCACGCGTGACTTCGCCCTGATCGACCAGGACCAGAGCGACAACGTGGTCAGCCAGTACCTGATCACCGCCGGCGGCCAGACCGCGCAGAACTCGCCGGCTAACAACGCCGCGCTTAAGGGCGCCACCGTTCTCACCAACGGCAGTGACGACGCCCTGCTCAGCGAGTTCGTCGACCCGGCGAACGGCTGCACGCCGTTCACCGCGCCCGACTCCACCTACCCCAAGCCCAGCGCGCCGTCGCAGGCCCTGAACGAGCTGCAGGCCCGGGCCGACCAGAAGCCGGCGATCGCGGTCGTCCCCCCGAACGACGAGATGACGCTGGTCGGCGGCCAGATGAGCATCGCCAAGACCAACGCCTACCGTTCGCTCGTCGACCAGCCGCTGCTCGCCGGAAACACCAGCCCGGCGACCGTCGCGGCCAGCTACTGCCAGAACATGGTGAACATCGCGGCGGCCCGCGACAACCTTGACATGGCCAAGGACGCCGCCTTTGCCTCGCCGGTGCCGGCGATCGGCAGCAACCTGGCCACGTTCCTCGGCAACCGGCTGTCGATGTCCTTTGTCAACCTGGGTTGCGCGAACGACGGGCTGACCAACCCGGTCAAGGTCACCCTGGACGGGAACGGCGTCGCGACCGCGGTGTCTTACACGCTCACGCAGCAGACGGCCAAGGGCGCGGCGCCGGCCACCGCGACGACGCCCGGGACCCCCCCGTTCGGCGGACCGCCCAACCCCGCCGCTGGTCAGGCCGCTGGGACGCAGGCCCGGGGAGGCCGCTCGACCCGGTTCAACAACCCGTCCGGCATGTAATTCCGCCGGTCCGCCGCTACCGCCGCGCAGGACGGCGATCATCACCCGCCTCGCCGGCCTCAGCAAGTCTGAGGCCGGCGAGGCGGGTTTTCCCGTGCGCCGGCGGGAGCGCCGCGGCCAGCAGCGGAGAGCACGCCGGCTGGCATCCCGCGTCTCCCGTCGTT
>DASWUW010001186.1:0-4147 GCA_036406335.1 Trebonia sp. | reverse complement strand
CTGCCGCTACCGGCCATCCCGCTCCTCGCCCCGCCGCAGCGTCCAGCCGGGCATGCCCGGCTGGACGGGTACGACGGCCCGCCGACACTACCCCTGCCCGCCGTCCCCGCCGACAGCCTGCCCCCGCCCAGTCCGCTTGATGACATCCTCGGACCCGCCGCACCGCACGGAGCCCCGTGAACCCCTTCGCCGCCCTCCAGTTGCCCGCCGATCCCGCGCTGACCGACGCGGACATCCGCGCCGCCTGGCGTGCTGCCGCCGCCGCGACCCACCCCGACCGGGCCGACGGCGGGAACCCCGCCGCCTACGCCGCCGCCCAGGCCGCCTACGCCCAGCTCAGAACCGGATGGGGACGATCCGAAGCACTAGCCGACCTCGTCATCTACCCGCACATGCCGCTCGCCCCGGCCCCGGACCCGCTTCCATGGCGCGCGCTTGTCACCAGTGCCGCCGTCCTGCCCGCACGCATCGCCCGAGGCCGGCCAGTCCGCCTGGCCATTCGCGCTGTCATCACGGCCGCTGCTGGGTACGCCGCCGTCCACCTAGTCCCCGGCACCCCGTCCGCGCCCGCCGCCGTCACCGGATGCGCCCTGTGGTGGCTGCTCACCGCCCGCGCCGACCTCGCCCCGCCCCCCGGCCGCTGATCTCTGGTAACCCAGGAAAACAGCGCCTCCGGCGGGACCTCGGCTCCGAGAAGGGGGAGAAAGCACACCCCCCTGCCCGCCGACGCCGGCCAGGCAAGCCGAGCAGACCTGGCCCGGGGCGTCAAGCACAACCCGCCTGACACCCCGGGCCAGGCCCGCACCCCGAAAGGTGTCCGACAGCGACGGGAAGGGGGCCGCAGCCCGGGCTCTGCGAGGAAACTCGCCCCACTGGCCAACCTGTCAAGAAAGGCCAGGCTGCCCCAAAGCCAGGAGCTGGCAGGTAAAAACCCAGGTCAGGTAACCAGCACTAGTCAGCAAAGTCAGGCCAAAGTCAGGAACCTCGTCGTTAGAAACAGACATTTACTCCTATATTGAACCCGGACAAACCCCGGACAGTGAAGAGTAAGAATTCGAAAAATAAGCTTTAACTGCCTGTATGGGTCCTGTTCGGGCACTGTGCGGATGTAGAAAAGACACTTGACTGATGATGTCGTTGCTCCCGATCAGCACGGTGACCAGCTCGGGGACGGCGGACAGCCCGGCCAGGGCCGGGAGCTGCCGGTCCAGCACGTCGCTGACCCGGGCGCCGCTGAACGACAGGTTGAGAATCCGGTAGCGGACGCCGCGCCCGGCCAGCGCGCGCGCCGTCTGCGGCACCCAGCCGTGCTCGACCGAGCTCGCCCCGACGCCCTGGGACAGGGAGTCGCCGAGCACCACCCACAGCGGGTCGGTCGCGGCGAGGGCGTCCAGGTTGCGCTCCTGCCAGAGGACGGCGTAGGGCTTGATCTCGTTCTCGACCAGGCCGACACCGGGCAGTACCCGGCGGACCAGGCGGAAGAGCCGGCCCGGGGCCCGGTCGTTGAGATTCGAGTACTCAAAAGCCATGCGTTCAGCCTAGGGGCCGAATTGATTCGAAACGGCGTTCGCGATTGGGGATAATCACCGGCATGGCGATCCTGGTAGGCCGTGACGCCGAGCTCGGCCGGCTGCGTGCGCGGCTCGACGACGCCGCGGCCGGCCGCGCGGTCGCCGCGCTGGTCGGCGGTGACGCCGGGGTGGGTAAGTCCCGGCTGGTCAGCGAGGTGACGCGGATCGCCGCCGCGCAGGGCTTCACCGTGCTCTGCGGGCAGTGCGCGGAGATCGGCGACAGCGTGCCCTACCTGCCGTTCGCGGACGCCATCCGCACCGCGTCGCCCGAGGTCGAGGCCGCGGTGAAGGCCCGCCCGGTGCTGGCCCGGCTGCTGCCCGACGGCGGCGACGGCCGGACGCCCGAGGCCGACGGCGCCGGGCTGACCCGCCAGCAGATGTTCGGCACCGTCCTCGGCCTGCTGGCCGAGCTGTCGGCGGACGCTCCGGTGCTGCTCGTCCTGGAGGACCTGCACTGGGCCGATGCGTCGACCCGGGACCTGCTCACGTTCCTGCTGCGCATGCTGCACCGCGAGCGGGTGGTGACGATCGGCACCTACCGCACCGACGACCTGTACCGCCGCCATCCGCTCCGGCCGGTGATCGCCGACCTGGTCCGGCTGCCCGCGGTGCTGCCGCTAGAGCTCGGCCCGCTGGCCCCGTCCGCACTGGCCGAGCTGCTGTTTTCCATCTCCGGCGTCCCGGGACAGCTGTCCGCCGCCACCGTCAACCGGATCGTGGCGGGCGCCGAGGGCAACGCCTACTACGCCGAGGAGCTGCTGGCCGCGCTCGCGGACACGCCGGATGGCACCATGGGCGAACCCGGGCTGCCCGCCGGGCTCGCGGTGCTGCTGATGTCCCGGGTCGAGCGGGTGTCGGACGCCGCCCAGCAGGTACTGCGAGCGGCGGCGGTGGCCGGGCGGCGGGCCGGCGACCATCTCATCCGTGCCGCTTCCGGTCTGCCCGACGCCGCCTACGACGAGGCGGTGCGGGAGGCGGTCGCGAACAACCTGCTCGTCCGGGACGGCGCCGACGGCTACACGTTCCGGCACGCGCTGCTCCGCGAGGCGGTCTACAACGACCTGCTGCCGGGGGAGCGGACCCGGCTCCACGGACAGCTCGCGGTGCTGCTCGGCGCCGTGCCGGGGGCGGCCGCGGAGCTCGCGCACCACAGTCTGGCCAGCCACGACGTGCCCGGCGGGTTCACCGCGTCGATCCGCGCGGGGGAGGAGGCCCACCGGCTGGGCGCCCCCGCGGAGACACACCGGCACTACGACCAGGCGCTGGCCCTGTGGGACCGGGTGGACGACGCCGCCGCGCGGGCCGGGACGAGCCGGGGCCAGCTCGGCCTCAAGTCCGCGGCCGCCGCGTTCGCGGCCGGCGACGTGCCCCGCGCGGTGCACCTGCTGCGGCGGCTCCGCGAGCGGCTGGCCGGGCCGCGGGCCGACGGCGCCGATCCGGAGCTGCTCGGCCGAGTGGGCGAGCGGCTGGCCTACTTCCTGCTGCAGAGCGAGGACAGCGCGGCGCCCGCGGAGGCCCTCAAGATCGCCGCCGATACCGTCGGCCAGCTGCCGGCCGAGTCGCCGACCCCGTACCTGGCCCGCGCGATGGCCACCTACGCGCTGGCGTTCATGGTCACCGGGGACAACGCGTCGGCCCGGCAGTGGGCCCAGCGGGCCCGCGCCGCCGGAGAGCGGGACGCGCCCTGGGCGGCGGCCGACGCACTGGTGACGCTGGGCCAGCTGAGCAGCCGCGAGGGCGAAACGGAAGAGGCCAGCCGGATGTTCGCGGCCGCCTTCGAGCAGGCGGCCGGCACCCAGATGCTGCACGTCGAGCTGCGCGCGACCTACTTCCTGGCCCAGGAGCAGCAGGCCGGGGGCGAGCTGGCCGAGATGGCGCGGATCGCCCAGCTGGGCGTGCGCCGGGCGGACGACGAGGGGCTCGGCCTCGCCCCGTACGGCCTGGAGCTGCGGTACCTGCACTTCCAGGCGCGCTTCCTGCTCGGTGAGTGGGACGAGGCGCAGCAGCTCGCCGAGGGCTTCCCGTCCCGGGTCACCAGCCTGCCCGAGGCGGTCCTGTCCGCGATGGCGCTCTTTGTCGACGTGGCCAAGGGCGACCCGGCGGCGCGGGAGCGCGCGACCTGGCTGGAACCCTTCTTTACCGACAGCTTTGTCACGTACGTCGCCCGGAGTTCGCTGGCCGAGGAGGCACTCTGGCGCGGCGACACGGACCGGGCGCTGGCGCACGCTGGCGGCGGCCGGCGAACTGATCGAGACCGCCCGCCTGGGCGCCCGGTACCCGGCCCGGCCCCGGGCCGTGCTCGGCGCGGAGGGCCGGGGCTGGCTGGCCCGGGCCGAGGCCGAGTACCTCCGGGTCTCTGCCGCGAATATTCCTGAGGCCTGGGAGGCGGTGCTGGCCGCGTTTGGCCCGCAGTACGTCTACGAGACCGCCCGCGGCCAGTGGCGGCTGGCCGAGGCGTTCATCGACGCCGGCCGCCCGGAGGAGGCCGCCCCCGTCTGGCGCGCCGCGGCCGCCACGGCCACCCGGCTGGGAGCGGGGCCGCTGACCGCCGCGCTGGAGGCCCTCGCGCTGCGCGG
>DASWUW010001185.1:0-4569 GCA_036406335.1 Trebonia sp. | reverse complement strand
CGGGCGTCCCGCTGGACTTCCGGCTCCGCTACGGCCGCTTCGGCCCCCAGGAAGCCCCGGCCCAGGTGGTGCACGTGGCCGACTCCCCCGGCGGCATCGCCAGGCACTGCCCGCTGGCGGCGTCGGCGTCCGGCGACCTGGCGCTGTTCTTCACCGCGCTCACCGCCGCCTGCGGGGAACGTCCCGCAGGGGACATGGAGTGGCTGGCCCGGCTGCGGGGGACGGCGCGGGCCGCCGTCGCGGGCGACACCCCGCTGCTGGAGAGCGACGCCGCCCCGCTGCACCCGATGCGGGTCTACGGCGAACTGCGGCGCCAGCTGGACGACGACGCGGTGGTCATCGGGGACGGCGGCGACTTCGTCTCCTTCGCCGGGCGCCTCATCGAGCCGTCCTTCCCCGGCCGCTGGCTCGACCCCGGCCCCTACGGCTGTCTGGGAACCGGCCTCGGCTACGCGATCGCCGGGCGCCTGGCCCATCCGTCGTCCCAGGTGGTCCTGCTGCTCGGCGACGGCGCGGCGGGCCTGTCGCTGATGGACGTGGACACGCTGGTGCGCCACAACCTGCCGGTAGTGATGGTGATGGGCAACAACTCCGCCTGGGGCCTGGAGAAGGCGCCCATGCAGGCCGTCTACGGCTACGACGTGGCGGCCGACCTGCGCCCGGAAACCCGCTACGACGAGGTGGTGCGGGCCCTCGGCGGGGCCGGCGAGCTGGTCACCGAGCCGGGCCAGCTGGGGCCGGCCCTGCGGCGGGCCTTTGACTCGGCGGTGCCCTACCTGGTCAACGTGATCACCGACGTGCGGGCGGAGTACCCGCGCACCACCACCGGGGTGTGACCGGTCAGGCCGCGGGGATGACCAGGCGGCCGAGGGCGTCGACGACCCGGGGGTCGTACTCGGACGCGGTGTCCAGCCGCAGCCGGGCCACCGCCTCGGCCGCCTGGCTGGGGTCGGCCGAGCTGCCCACCAGGTCGTCGTAGGCGTTGGCGGCGCGGATGATCCGGCTGGACAGCGGGGGCGGCGCGGAGTGGTCGGCGGGGCGGCAGGGGTCGGACTGCCGCCGCACGATGTCGGCCACCGCGTCGAGCACGCGGGCCTGCTGGATAACCTCGGCCCCGTACTCGGCGATGCGCCGCTGCTCCTCCCGCGCCACCAGCACGGTGGCGCCGCCGGGCACCGGGTCGCGCAGCGAGAGCTGGCCGATGTCGTGCATGAGGGCGGCGTACTCCAGTTCCAGCAGCGCCGCCTCGGGCAGGCCGAGCTCGCGGCCGATGGCCACCGACAGGCGGCTGACCCGGGCCGAGTGACCGGTCTCGACGTACCCGCCGATCTCGGTGACCCGGGCCAGCGCGCGCACGGTCTGCAGGTAGGTGGCCCGGATGCCGGCGTACCGGCGCAGCGCCACCTGGGTGACGAGCAGCGGGGCGGCGAACACGGCGACGGCGGCGAGCCCCATCACCTCGGCCGCGAACGCGATCAGCAGCGCCGAGGCGCCGGCCGCGACCACGATCGGGAACTGCACCCGCAGCTCGTCGCCCAGCGCGACGGCGAACCGGCCCCGCAGCGCGTCCGTCCGGACCAGGGCCGACAGCACCGACTCGAGCAGCCAGGCGATGACGATCAGCCCGAGCATGACCGGCAGCTGCGACCACCAGCGGCCGCCGATCAGGCCGGCGTTGGCCAGCGGCCGGAACGTGGCCGCCACGCAGGCCACGGCCAGCAGCCGGGCGGACATGGCGGGCAGCCGGGCGGGACGGCCGACCGCCAGGTGCGGCAGCGCGCCGACGATCATGGCCAGCGCGGTCACCGCGATAACCTGCGCCGCTCCCGGCCGCGCGGGGTGGTCGCCGATGCGCAGCAGCAGCGCGTAGGCCACCGCCCCGGCGGTGGCGATGGGGGCCGCCTCGCGGTCGCCCGGCAGGTTCAGCCGGAGCAGCTCGCCCAGCGCGATCAGGGCGCCGAACGCCAGCGCCGCGTGCACGTCCTGCACGCCGCTGACCACCGCCTGCGCGACCGACCAGACCAGCAGCAGCCCGGCGAACGCCAGCAGCAGCCAGTAACCGGAGTCCAGGGCGGGGCGGGGCAGCCCGCGGGGCTCATTCCAGCGGCCGGCCACGATGTCAGAGGCTCTCGATGGTCCGCAGCGGCTCTTCCGCGGGCGCGGCCTCCGGCGCCGTCCAGCCCTCGCGCTCGATCGCCGCGACAAAGGCGTCCACAAAGGCCGGGTCGAACTGCTGACCCGCCCACTTGCGCAGCTCCGCGACCGCCTCCGGCACCGGGCGGGCCCCCCGGTAGGAGCGGTCGGAGGTCATCGCGTCGAACGCGTCCGCCACCGCCAGGACCCGGGCGAACTCGGGGATCTCGTCACCCGCCAGGCCCATGGGGTAACCGCGGCCGTCGATCCGCTCGTGGTGGTGCATGATCCCGGCCAGGGCCTCGTCCAGGAAGCCGATCTCCCGCACGATGTCGAGCCCGCGCATCGGGTGGAGCTGGACCGCGGCGTACTCGTCGTCCGTGAGCGAGCTGCGCTTCTGCAGCACCGAGGTCGGGACGCCGAGCTTGCCCACGTCGTGCAGCATCCCGGCGTAGCGGATCGCCCCCACCCGCTCCACCCGCATGCCGATCTCGGTGGCGATCATCACCGCGCCGCGCGACACCCGCTCGCTGTGCCCGCGGGTATAGAAGTCCTTGGTCTCCACCGCCTGGCACAGGGCGCTGACGGTGGCCTCGTAGGCATGCTGCTGGGCGGCGAACTGGGCCACCGCCCAGCGGGCCACCAGCACCGGGATCAGCACCAGGACCGGGGTGAAGGGCCCCAGGACGGACCAGAGCGCGGCGATCAGCACGCCGAAGGCGCCGTAGCCGAGGTCGGTCAGCCAGAGCTTGAAGTCGAGCCCGACCCGCCCGGCCGGCCGGGTACTGCCGCCGGCCGGCTCCCGGGTCAGCCAGAACACGCCGTTGACGAGCAGGAAGTTCACTACCACGTGCACCACCGCGGCCGCCGCGAACGGCCCGATGATGCCGGGGAAGGCCCTCGGTCCGGGGGTACCCGGGTGCCCGCCGAAGGCGAGGAAGGTCCGCCCGGCGAGGTAGGCGCTGAGCACGTACATGCTGGTGTTGAACAGCCGCTGCGCGACCGACGGCCCGCGCCGCAACCCGAGCAGGGTGCCACAGCTGACCAGGGCCGCGCCCACCGGGCCGCACAGCACCACGGCCGCCAGCGAGGCCATGGTGTTGGCCGACCAGGCGAGGCCGCGCGCGCTGACCAGGGTGGCCGCCGACTCGCAGGCGACCACCAGCAGGCCCAGCACCGCCACCTGGCTCCAGTGAAGCGAGGTGAACGGCCCGGCGGCGAGAACGACGACCGCGGCCGCGGTAACCGCGCCTATGTAGAGCCAGGCGATCCGCGAGAGCCTGTCCACGCTCCCCCTTCGTAGCCAGCCGCCGTTGACCCGAATCGCACTGATCGCCGTCGTTACCCCCAGGAGACCCCGGAAGCCCTCATCGGGACAGTCCTCCTCGCGCGGAACGAAACGGCCGCAAGCCGCAAGCCGACCTTCACAGGATAACGTGGCCAGGCGGATTAGCGCAGACCCAAAAATGATCGACGGCCCGGCGCGGCGCTGTCCGGCGGCGAGCGTTATTCGACTACTTCGATCTCAGCCTGGACCTGCCGGATTCGCACCAGCACCTTGCTGCGCAGCGCACTCGGCACCGGATCGCAGCCGCAGTGCTTGGCCACCAGGCGCTTGACCGCTTCCTCGAGGCCGTACTCGCGCAGACAGGGCCCGCACTCGTCGAGGTGCTGCCGGATGTGGGCGCAGTCGTCGTCCGACACCTCGCCGTCCAGGTACCAGTAGACCCGGTCGAGCACTTCGCTGCACGGCGTTTCGTGAGGTTTTCCGCAGCTCATTGCCCACCCTCCTCGGCATTCGCGCGGACCAGGCCCCGCTCGGCGGCGTAGTCCTGCAGCAGCTCGCGGAGCTGCCGGCGGCCGCGGTGCAGCCGTGACATCACGGTACCGATCGGCGTGCCCATGATGTCGGCTATTTCCTTGTATGCGAACCCCTCGACGTCGGCGAGGTAGACCGCGATCCGGAACTCTTCCGGCAGCGACTGCAGCGCCGTCTTGATATCGGAATCGGGCAGTCTTTCCAGCGCCTGGGCCTCGGCCGACTTGAGGCCGCCGGAAGTGTGGGACGCCGAGCGCGCGAGCTGCCAGTCCTCTACCTCATCGGAACCAGACCGCTGCGGTTCACGCTGCCGCTTGCGGTAGGTGTTGATGAAGGTATTAGTGAGAATCCGGAAAAGCCACGCCTTCAGGTTGGTTCCCGGCTGGAACTGGTGGAACGACGCGTACGCCTTGGCGAAGGTCTCCTGGACCAGGTCCTCCGCGTCCGCCGGGTTCCTCGTCATGCGGAGGGCGGCTGAGTACAGCTGGTCCAGGAACGGCAGAACGTCTGCCTCGAAGCGCTCGCCGCGCTCGTCGGCCAGCTTCTCCGGCACGGGCGTCTCTGGCACGGGCCCCACCCCCTCTCGGTAACCGTAAGAGGATACCTTCCCCGGCCGG
>DASWUW010001184.1:0-2086 GCA_036406335.1 Trebonia sp. | reverse complement strand
TCCGGTGGCGAGCTCGGCGAAGCCCACACCGGACAGGCGCGAGGTAGTCCCGGCGAAGCAGGTCTCGATCACCTCCGGACCCAGGCCGATGGCCTCGAAGATCTGCGCGCCGGTGTAGGAGGCGACGGTGGACACGCCCATCTTGGACATGATCTTGAGCAGGCCCTTGCCCAGGGCCTTGATCAGGTTCTTCTCGGCCCGGTCGGGGGTGACCGCCCGGTCCTGGGACCCGTCCAGGCCGCGGCCGAGCTCACCGCGGGCGGCGAGGTCACGGACGGTCTCGATGGCCAGGTAGGGGCAGACCGCGGCGGCGCCGTAGCCGACCAGCAGCGCGATGTGGTGGCACTCGCGGGCGTCGCCGGATTCGACGATCAGCCCGACCCGGGTTCGTGTCTTCTCCCGGATCAGGTGGTGGTGCACCGCGCCGGTCAGCAGCAGCGACGGGATCGGCACCAGCTTGTCGTGCTCCGGTCCCCGGTCGGACAGCACGATGAGCCGGGCGCCGTTGAAGATGGCGGTGGTGACCTCGGTACAGATCTCGCTCAGCCGGGCCCGCAGCCCCTCGCCGCCGCCGGCCGGGTCGAACCGGCCGTCGACGACGTGGGCGGCGAACCCGGGCAGGTTCCCGCCGCCGTTGATGTCCACCAGCCGGGCCAGGTCCTGCTCGCCGATCACCGGGAACGGCAGCACGACCTGGCGGCAGGAGGCCGGGCCGGGGTCGAGCAGGTTCCGCTCCGGGCCGGTGGTGGTGCCCAGCGAGGTGATCAGCTCCTCGCGGATGGAGTCCAGCGGCGGGTTGGTGACCTGGGCGAACAGCTGGGTGAAGTAGTCGAAGACCAGCCGCGGCTTGTCCGACAAGGCGGCCACCGGGGTGTCGGTGCCCATCGAGCCGATCGGCTCCGCGCCCGCGCGGGCCATCGGGGCCAGCACGACCCGCAGTTCCTCTTCCGTGTAGCCGAAGGTGCGCTGACGGGTCAGCAGGCCGGCCGCGGTGGGCACGTAGCGCGCGCGGTCGGGCAGGTCGTCCAGGTGGACCAGGCCCGCGTGCAGCCAGTCCTGGTAGGGATGCTCCTCGGCCAGCCCGGCCTTGACTTCCTCGTCTTCGATGATCCTCCCGGCCGCGGTGTCGGCCAGGAAGATACGGCCCGGCTGCAGCCGGCCCCGGCGCACCACGCGGGCGGGCTCGATGTCGAGCACGCCGACTTCCGAGGCCAGGATGACCAGGCCGTCGGCGGTCACCCAGTACCGGCCGGGGCGCAGGCCGTTGCGGTCGAGCACGGCGCCGATCACGGTGCCGTCGGTAAACGTGATCAGCGCGGGACCGTCCCAGGGCTCCATCAGCGAGGCGTGGAACTGGTAGAAGGCGCGGCGCTTGTCGTCCATCTCCTCGTGGTTCTCCCACGGCTCGGGGATCATCATGAGCAGCGCGTGCGGCAGCGGCCGGCCGCCGAGGTGCAGCAGTTCCAGGCACTCGTCGAACGACCCGGAGTCCGAGCCGTCCGGGTCGATGATCGGGAAGAGCCGCTCGATGCCCTTGCCCGACTTGGACGGCGGGATCAGCGGGGAGTCGAGCATCGCCTCGCGGGCCCGCATCCAGTTCCGGTTGCCCTGCACGGTGTTGATCTCGCCGTTGTGGGCTACGTAGCGGTAGGGGTGCGACCGCGGCCAGGACGGGAACGTGTTGGTGGAGAACCGGGAGTGGACCAGGGCCAGGTTGCTCTCGTAGCGCTCGTCCGACAGGTCGGGGAAGAACGGCTCGACCTGCGGCGCCGACAGCATGCCCTTGTAGACGATGGTCCGCGAGGACAGCGAGGCGAAGTACACCCCGGCCTCGTGCTCGACCCGCTTGCGCAGGCAGAAGGCGAGCCGGTCGAGGACCAGGCCGCTTTCGCCCGCCGCGCCGGCCACGAACAGCTGGGCCAGGCGGGGCAGCACCTCCAGCGCCCCCGGCCCGCAGGCGGCCTCGTTGACCGGGACGTCGCGCCAGCCGAGGACGGCCAGGCCCTCGTCGTCGGCCAGTGCGGCGATCCGGGCCCGGGCCCGGGACCGTTCGGAGTCGTCGACGGGGAGAAAGGCGCGCCCGGCG
>DASWUW010001183.1:0-1820 GCA_036406335.1 Trebonia sp. | reverse complement strand
GCGGAACTCGCTGGCCTTGCGGATGTTCACCACGCGCACCAGTTTCTGCGAACCGACCGGCCCGTAGAAGTAGGTGGAGAAGTCCTCCGGCGCCTGGCTGAAAGGGGTGCCCAGCACCAGGCTGCCGTCCACGGCGGAGATGCCGGTCACGGTCGCCGTCAGCAACACATCCGTGTCGTAGAGCGTGTAGGCCTGGCCAGCGGCCGCGGTGAAGCCCGGCACCGGCTGGATGACGACGAAGCCCGAGCCGGTGCTGCTGATGGGGCAGTCGTAGGTCACACCCGCCGCCACCACAACAGCGCGGGTCACGCGGTGGGCGTCGTCGAAGCTCGAGAGGTTGAGCCGGGTGCCGATGTTGGCGCCGGTCACGTCCGTCACCGCGGCGACTGAGCTGATGGTCCCGGCGTATCTCTGCAGAGCCGGGAAGAGCACGATCAGGTTGTAGCTCATCCCGCCGTCAAAGGGGATGTCGTTGCGGTCGACCAGGATGTTGCTCGCGGTCGATCCTGGCAGCGTCCGGCCGCCCCAGCCCCACTCCGGCACATCGTGCTGCAGGATCACCACATTGCCCGGCCGGCACGCGATCGCGTCTACGTCGCATTTGAAGCTGCCGGTCCGTAGCAGGAACTGGTTGCAACGCTCCTTGAAGCGCGCCAGGTGCCAGGCCTGGGCGGGGATGGTGATGCCCTTCCCGTCGATACGAACGTTCTTGATGGGGACGCCGGCGTCCTGGTTGGCGGGGTCCATGTACGCCAGCGGGTTGTCCATCTTGTAGAACCGGGTGGAGTCGGCGAACTGGATCTCCACCTGGTTGGCGCGATCGTCGATCGCCAGCCATGTCTCGTTGAAGCTGTCCTGCGCGATGTTGCCCATGGCGAAGATCTGGCACGGCTCGTCGGGCTGGTCGAGGAAGACGCCATAGTCCCTGCCGAGCGGGATCAGCTGCGCCCGCGACATCCTGCCCACCGCGTTCACCTGGTCCCAGAGGTTCCCCTCATTGTCGAAGACGCCGTTGAAGACGTGACGCCGGATGCTGCCTCCGCTGCCGTCGTCGACCAGTTGGTCGTTCAGCTCCGCCCACGCCACCCACTCGTCGATGAAGCGATCGATGTTCCCTGCATTGATGCCGGGGGCTTGCCCGCCGCCGTAGAGGCCGTCGAGCATCATGTCCGCCGCGACGCATGCCGGGTTGTCCTCCTCGAAGGCCTGCAGGGCGCCCGGCAGGAGGTTGTTGTCCAGCGTGCGCAGCCCGTGGGTGATCAGCGCCGTGATGTTGAGGCTCGAGCCCGAGAGCTGCCCGGTGGCCAGCGCGCGGACGCCCAGCAGGATCAGGTTGGGGTAAGCGAGGTCCAGCAGCGCGATCTCATTCACGCTGTGCACCCACATGTCCTGCCCGATGCTGGTCGACCAGTTGTCCCCCGGCAGCAGCTCGCCGGGATGCCCCCACCAGGCGGAGCCGTACTTGGTGATCCGCACGTCGTACTTGCCCGGCGCGAGACCGTAGATGCTGGTGCGGTTGTAGAGCGGCGAGTGACTGTTGCCGCTGAAGTTCTGATAGCCGGCCGTCCAGCTGATGACCACCACCTGGTTGAGCTGCGGGTCGGTGAGTTGCCACTCGCCGGTGACGACCTTCGACGAGCTGTAACCGCTGCCGTCCGGGTTGGCGATGCTGAGAGTCTCGGTCGCGGAGAAGGGCTCCCCTGGGTAATGCGAGCCACTGTCGGTCGCGTAGACCACGCCCGAGTGGGGCGGCAGGTCGGTGGCCACCGCGCACCAGGTGGGGTAGGGATAAGGCAGGCCGGTGCTGGGGTTATACGGAA
>DASWUW010001182.1:0-2756 GCA_036406335.1 Trebonia sp. | reverse complement strand
ATAATCGTGACCACCGTGGTGTAGGCCAGGTCGCCGCCGATGCGCTCCCTGACCTCACCCGGCGACAGCGCCGACCCGGCCCGCTGCAGTACGTCGAGGACCGCCGCCTCCAGTTCGCCGGCCGCCCGGCGCCCGGGCGCGCCCCCGGTATCAGGGCCGGTTTCGTCGGGTCTATTAGGCATCTGGTGTTGCTCTCCCCTTCCGTCGACTAGCATCTACGAGTCTGTAGTAATTCTAGCCTGCGGATAGTCTGGGCGCTCGCTGGCCGGGCCGAACGGGGACCGGGATTGCCCGGAAGAGCAGGCCGCGCCCGTTCCGGATGACGTTGTTGCTGAGCTTGGACCTAAGAGAAACGAAAGGCGGCACGATGTCGCACCACCTGACCTACCTCGAGGCGGTCGTCACCGGTCTGGTCCAGGGGGTGACCGAGCTTTTCCCGGTTTCCAGCCTGGGCCATAACGTGCTGATCCCGGCGCTGGTTGGCGGGAGCTGGGCCAGCACGCTGAACGTGCAGGCAAAGAACTCGCCGTACCTGGCGTTCGTCGTGGGGCTGCACGTGGCGACCGCGATCGCGATGATCGCGTACTTCTGGCGGGACTGGCTGCGGATCGTGCGCGGCTTCTTCTCCTCGCTGCGCAACCGGTCGGTCAAGACGCCGGACGAGCGGCTGGCCTGGATGATCATCCTGGCCACGATCCCGGTTGGCATCGTCGGGGCGGCCCTGCAGAAGGTGTTTGTCAGCACGTTCGCCAAGCCGGAGCTAGCGGCCCTCTTCCTGGCCGTGAACGGAGTCATCCTGCTGGTCAGCGAGCGGATGCGGCGATCCCGGGACGTGACCGGGGCCGCCGTCGGGGTGCCGGCCCCGACCGGAGCGGCCCCGGCCGGCTGGCAGCCGCCGCCGCCGCCGGGCTGGCCCGCCGCCGGGCCGCGACCGGGCGGACCGGGGCCGGAGGGGTACTCGCAGCAGCCGCAGCAGCAGCAGTGGCAGGGACCCGACCCCCGGTACGGCCAGCACCCGGGCGACGGGCAGCCGCCGGCCGGACGGCACGGACACGCCGGCACCCCGGCCCGGCGGCCCGAGCACGGCGGCTACGCCGGCTCGCACGCGGCCCGGAACACCCCGGATGGCCGGCCGGCCGGCGAGCGCGGCCCCGAGGACACCGGATCGGCGGTCGAGGAAGCGATAGCCGCGGACCAGCGGCTGTCCACCATGGGGTTCATGCGCGCCGTCCTCATCGGGTCGGCGCAGGTCGTCGCGCTGCTGCCCGGTATCAGCCGGGACGGGATCGTCACCGTCGCCGGGATGGGGCGGGGGCTGCGCCGGTCGGACGCGGTGCGGTTCTCCTTCCTGCTGTCCGCGCCGGTCATCCTGGCCGCGGGCGCGCTGAAGGCGAAGGACCTGACCGGGCCGCTGAGCACCGGCATCCACGGGCCGATCCTGGTCGGGTCGCTGATCGCCGGGGTGGGCGCCTACCTGTCGATCCGGTTCCTGACCAAGTACTTCAGCGAGGACAAGTCGCTCAGCCCGTTCGGGATCTACTGCCTCGTCGCGGGGCTGGCGGCACTGGCCTACCTGGCGCTCAAGTAAGAGCCCGGGCGCCGGGGAATTGCCGGCGTTACATAAGCCGATTCACGTAACCCGGAACTGTTCCGGGTGAAACCGTTCAGTAATCCCTGCCTTCTGTACTGCTCTTATGGACGGCAGGCACTTTCCGGTAGTGATCATCGGCGGCGGCCAGGCGGGCCTGGCGATGAGCTACCACCTGCAGCGGCGCGGCATCGGCCACGTGGTCATCGAGGCGAAGACCGCCGGCCACGACTGGACCGACCGGCGCTGGGACTCGTTCTGCCTCGTCACCCCGAACTGGCAGTGCCGCCTGCCCGGCTACCCGTACGCGGGCAGCGACCCGGACGGCTTCATGGTGCGGGAGGAGATCGCCGCTTACCTGGCCGGCTACGTCCAGCACTACGACTTCCCGCTGGCGGAGCACACCACGGTGACCGGACTGCAGCAGGACCGGACGGGCCGGTTCCACCTCGGCAGCACCGCGGGCGGCCTCACCGCCGACCAGGTGGTCGTCGCGACCGGCCCGTACCAGGTCCCGCGCACCCCGCGGCTGGCCGAGCGGCTGCCCCAGGACGTGACCCAGCTGCACTCGGCCGCGTACCGCAGCCCGGCCAGCCTGCCCGACGGCGCCGTCCTCGTCGTCGGCACGGGCCAGTCCGGCTGCCAGATCGCCGAGGACCTGCACCTGGCCGGTCGCCAGGTGCACCTCGCGGTCGGCGGCGCGACCCGGGTGGCCCGGCGCTACCGCGGCCGCGACGTGGTGGCCTGGCTGGAGCTGACCGGCTACTACCAGCGGGCGATCACCGAGTTCCCCCCGGCCGAGTGGCCGCGGCTGCACCGGGCCAACCAGTACGTGACCGGGCGCGACGGCGGGCACGACATCGACCTGCGGGCCTTCGCGGCGCAGGGGATGCGGCTCTACGGGCGGCTGACCGGCGCCAGCACCGCCGGCGGGCTGACCTTCGGCGACGACCTGGCCCATAACCTCGACGCCGCCGACGCGGCCTCAGAGAACGTCAAGAACTCGATCGACGCCTACATCGAGTCGGCCGGCCTGGACGCGCCCGCCGAGACCCGCTACGTGCCGGTGTGGGCTCCGCCGCCGGACCATCCGGTCCGGGTCGACCTGGCCGCCGAGGGGATCACGGCGGTGGTGTGGGCCACCGGGTTCGGTGCCGACCACCGGTGG
>DASWUW010001181.1:0-3705 GCA_036406335.1 Trebonia sp. | reverse complement strand
AGCTCGCGGCGGAAGGCCTGTTCTCCGTCGAGCGCAAGCCGAGCCTGCCCTTCCTGCCCGCCGTCATCGGCCTGGTCTGCGGGCGGGAGTCGGCCGCGGAGCGGGACGTGGTGCAGAACGCGCAGCGGCGCTGGCCCGCCGTCCGCTTCCGGATCGAGCAGTCCGCCGTGCAGGGTCCGTACGCGGCGGGCGAAGTCGTCGAGGCACTGCGCAAGCTGGACGCCGACCCCGAGGTGGAGGTCATCGTGATCACCCGCGGCGGCGGCTCGCTCGAGGACCTGCTGCCGTTCTCCGACGAGGGCCTGCTGCGCGCGGTGGCGGCCTGCCGCACCCCGGTGGTGTCGGCCATCGGGCACGAGCAGGACACCCCGCTGCTGGACTACGTCGCCGACCTGCGCGCCTCCACCCCCACCGACGCGGCCAAGCGGGTCGTGCCCGACGTGGCCGAGCAGCTCGCCCTGGTCACCCAGCTGCGGGACCGGGCCCGCCGCAGCATGCGGGGCTGGCTTGACCGGGAGCAGGCCTGGCTGGACGGGACCCGGTCGCGCCCGGCCGTCGCCGACCCGGTCCGGGAGATCGAACGCCAGGCGGAGCAGGTCGACGCGCTCGCCCGGCGCGCCCGCCAGTGTCTCGACGCGACGCTGACCCGGGCGGCGGACGATATCGGGCATACCCGGGCCCGGCTGCTGGCCCTCTCCCCCGCCGCCACGCTCCGCCGCGGCTATGCCATCGTGCATACCGGCGAGGGCGGCGTGGTCCGCTCCGCGGCCGAGGTTTCTCCTGGCGAGGAGCTGCTCCTGCGGTTCGCGGAGGACGAACTGATCGTCACCGCCGACGACGAGTAGGATCTGCTTCGTGACCGATCGTGAATCGCTCTCTTACGAGCAGGCACGTGACGAGCTGACCGGGGTAGTCCGCAAGCTCGAGGCGGGCGGGCTCACCCTCGAGCAGTCGCTCGACCTGTGGGAGCGCGGCGAGAAACTGGCCGCGGTCTGCTCCGAATGGCTGGACGGCGCCCGGGCCCGGCTGACCACCGCCATGGCCGCCCGCGAGGCCGACGAGCCGGCCGGCGGCACCGGCGGCAGCCCCGCCGACCGTAACGGGACCCCGTTTTAACTTCTAAGTCACAGGCGGGCGGGATACCCGCGCCGGGCCGGGCATCCTAGGCTGTACCCATGCGCGTGGATATCTGGAGCGACGTCGTCTGCCCGTGGTGCTACGTCGGCAAGGCGCGGTTCGAGAAGGCGCTGGACGGCTTTGGCCAGCGGGACGAGGTCGAGGTGACCTACCACTCCTTCGAACTCGACCCGGCTTACCCGCGGGGCAAGCGCGGCGAGACCAACCTGCAGATGCTCACCGCCAAGTACGGCATGACGCCGGACCAGGCCCGCGCGGCCGACGGGCAGGTCGCCGCGCTGGCGCGGGCCGAAGGACTCGGCTTCGAGTCCGAGCGGCCGGTCGGCAACACCTTCGACCTGCACCGGGTGATCCACCTCGGACTGGCCCAGGGCGTGCAGGGCAGCGTGCTCAGCGCCGTCAACCAGGCCTACTTCGGACAGGCCCGGCAGGTGTTCGACCCCGCGGTACTCACCGAGGTCGCCGCCGCGGCCGGACTCGACCCGGCCGCCGTCAGCGCGGTGCTGGCCGGCGACGGCTACGCCGACGAGGTCCGCCAGGACGAGACCCGGGCGGGTGACCTCGGGATCAGCGGCGTCCCGTTCTTCGTGTTCGACATGAGGCTCGCCGTGTCCGGCGCGCAGCCGGCCGAACTCTTCACCCAGGCGCTCAGCCAGGCCCTTCTACCGCAGACCGCACGTAACGGGTAAGGACGGGGCAAAAATGACCACTGAGAATACGACTGGTGTTCCCGGGACGCCCGAGCCCGCGGCGCACGCGCCGAGCCGGAACCTGGCGCTCGAGCTGGCCCGGGTCACCGAGGCGGCCGCGATGGCGGCGGCCCGCTGGGTCGGACGCGGCGACAAGAACGGCGCCGACGGCGCCGCCGTCAACGCGATGCGCACCCTGATCAACTCGGTGTCCATGCGCGGCGTGGTGGTCATCGGAGAAGGTGAGAAGGATCACGCCCCGATGCTGTTCAACGGCGAGGCGGTCGGCGACGGGACCGGTCCCGCGGTCGACGTCGCGGTTGACCCGATCGACGGCACCCGGCTGTGCGCCAACGGCATGCCCAACGCGGTGTCCGTCCTCGCCGTCGCCGAGCGCGGCTCGATGTACGACCCGTCCGCCGTCTTCTACATGACCAAGCTGGCCACCGGGCCCGAGGCGGCCGGGGTGGTCGACCTCGACGCGCCCCCCGCGGTCAACATCGCGGCGGTGGCCAAGGCCAAGGGCGGCACGCCGGGCGACGTCACCGTGGTCATCCTGGACCGGCCGCGGCACGAAGGGCTGATCAAGGCGGTTCGCGCGGCCGGCGCCCGCATCCAGCTCATCACCGACGGAGACGTGGCCGGCGCGATCATGGCGGCCCGCGAGGGCACCGGCATCGACCTGATGCTGGGGATCGGCGGCACTCCCGAGGGCATCATCGCGGCTACCGCGCTCAAGTGCATGGGCGGGGTCATCCTGGGCAAGCTCGCCCCCCGGGACGAGGAGGAGCGGCGCAAGGCGCTCGACGCCGGGCACGACCTCAACCGGGTGCTCACCACCGACGACCTGGTGTCATCGGACGACTGCTTCTTCGCCGCGACCGGGATCACCGACGGGGAGCTGATGTCCGGGGTCCGCTACAAGCGCGGCGGGGCGACCACGCACTCGCTGGTGATGCGGTCCCGGTCGGGGACCATCCGGTCGATCACCAGCGAGCACGCACTGTGGAAGCTGAGCGCGTACTCCACCGTCAAGTACGACTGATCTCAACGGCGGACGACGGCTCAGGCGCGGCCGACGGCTGTCCAGGCGACGGCGATGATCTCTACGGCCCCGGCGGCCAGCAGCAGCCGGCACCGCTCGCGCAGCGAGTCCCGGCGATCTGAGCTCAGGGATGTGACGTAGGCGCCGGCGGGGCCGACGCCGAGCGTAAACGGCTCCCACCAGTCGTCGAAGCGGGCGTAACGGGCGCGGACGGTCAGCGTGCTGCCCCGGGTACCGCTCAACCCAGCCTGCGCGAACAGGCTCGTCAGGTGTCCTTCGCGCACACCGGGAAGGTCCGACTCGTCCGCGGCGGCGGGATCCAGCTCTCGTACGGCGGCCCAGAACGCGGCCAGCGGTCCGCGATCCCCCGCGTGATCCCACACGCAGGCCGCGACCGTCCCGCCCGGCTGCGTCACCCGGCGCATCTCTTGCAGTCCCCGCACCGGGTCAGTGCCCGCTGGCCGCGACGGATCCCGGCCAGGTCAGCGAACTGCCCGGCCAGCGGCTCGGAGTACCGCCCCATGAACTGCAGGTAAGCGCCGGAGCTGACGTCAAAGCTCACCTGGTCAGCCTGCTTTCGGCCTCGACCTTGAGTCCGGCCGCGAGGATGACGGCCGCGGTGGGCGCCGAACCCCAGCTCAGGGTCGGCAGGAAGTCTTCGGGCCGGACCAGGCGGCGCTCACTAATCTCGTGCTGCGGATCCCACTTCAAGAGCTCGATCCGGGCCCAGAAGCGGGACTGGTAGTAGCGCCAGGGCCCGGCCGGGTGATCAGGGTCGTCCACGCGCTGGCAGCCGATGTAACGGCTCTCGACCACGCGGGCGCAGCCCTCCTC
>DASWUW010001180.1:0-5377 GCA_036406335.1 Trebonia sp. | reverse complement strand
CGCCCGCCAGCACCTGCTCGCCCGCACCGGCGCCCCCCTGCTGGACACGGTTGCCCGCCTGGGCGGACTGCAGGCCCAGGAACCGCAGGAACCGTTCATCGGCCTGTGGTCCCGGATGAACGCCTTCGACCCGGCCGAGCTCTCCCGGCTGCTTGAGCAGCGCGCACTCGTACGTTTGCACCTCATGCGCCGCACCGTGCACCTCGTCACCGCCAGCGACGCCCGGAACTGGCGGCCACGGCACCACGCCCTGCTGCGCCAGAAGATCCTCGGGGCCTACCGCCGCGAACTGTCCGGCGTCGACCTCGACACCCTCACCGCGCAAGCCGAGGCACTGATGGCCGACGGCAGGCCCCGCTCCCTCGGCGGGATCGGGCGCGAGCTGGCCGGGCACTGGCCGGCGACCGCCCCGCGCGTGCTGGGCGAAGCCGTGGTCGCCGCGCTGGTACCGACGGTCCAGCTCCCTCCGCGGGGCACCTGGCACAGCACCGCCGGAGCCCGCTACCTGCCACTGGCCAGCTGGGTCCCGGACGCGGCGCCAGCCGGGCGTCCCGACGCCGACCTCATCCGGCGCTACCTGCGCGCCTTCGGGCCCGCAGCCGGCGCTGACCTTCGCGCGTGGTGCGGGCTGGCCGGGCTGCCCGAGGCCGTGACGGCCATGCGCGACGAACTCGTCGAGTTCCGCGACGACCGCGGCCGCCGCCTGCTCGACCTGGCCGACGCGCCCAGGCCCGACCCGGGCACAGTCGCCCCGGTCCGCTTCCTCCCGGCCTTCGACAACGCGGTCCTCGGCTACCGCGACCGCAGCCGCATCATCGACGACGAGCACCGCGGCCTGTCCGTCGCCGGCGCACGTGTCGTCCTCGTCGACGGCCGGGTCGCCGCCACCTGGGCCACCGCCGCCGGGCACGTCACCACCACGCCGCTGCGCCGCCTCACCCGCGCCGAACACGCCGAGGCAGCCCACGAAGCCGACCGGCTCACTACCTTCCTGTACCGCACTGAGGCTGCCGACGCGGCTATCGGAACCCCCTCCGCCAGCTAGCGGTCCAAATCCGCCAACCACCGGTCCCGGCCTCACTCGGGTAGCTGCCACCAGCGGCAAAGTAACTTTTTGTAACGGTATTGTTCTCGGTGATAGCCGGCTCCGGTTCGCGCGTCTCCGCGAGAGTCGGCAGACGGTCGCCTGCCGATACTCACCGGGCGCCGGGGCTTCTTCTTCCGCGACCAGGACAAGAACCAGCTGATGATCGTCGGCGACCGACCACCGGCGGCCGGCGCCGGGCGAGCGTACCATCTGGTACATGAAGCCAGTACGGGTGAGCATCGACGTTCCCCAGGCCTGCGAGGACGTCTACGACTTCCTCGACGTACTCGCCAACCACCAGCTGTTCACCGGCCACCTGCTGCGCGACTGGCACTTCGAGGGGCCGGCCCGGGGCGTCGGCGCGAAGGCCAGCATGACGGCCGTCGCGGCCGGCCGCACCGACGCGCTCGACCTGGAGGTCATCGAAGCTGAGCGGCCGTCGCGGAACGTGGAGCGCAGCACCGCCGCCAGCGGCCGCGTCATGACCGGCACCTACACGCTGGCCGGCCTGCCCGGCGGCGGAACCCGGGTCACCTTCGAATCGGCCTGGCTGCAGGTCCCGCGCAGCGAGGCCCTGGCGGCGCCGCTGGTCCGCGCCGTGCTCCGCCGCGGCAACCAGCGCTCGCTGGAACGCCTGGCGGAGCAGCTGCGGGCTCCCCGCACGGGCACCGCGGGCCGCTGACCCGGCCCCCGGTAGGCTGCCGCCGTGCGGATCGAGCTGGTCACGGTGATCGTCGAGGACTACGACCGGGCGATCGCGTTCTTCACCGGGGCGCTCGGCTTCGACCTGGCCGAGGACTCCCCGTCGCTGACGAACGACGGGCGCCCCAAGCGGTGGGTGGTGGTCCGCCCGCCCGGCGCGCCGACCGGTATCCTGCTGGCCCGGGCGGACGGGCCGCGCCAGGCGGCGGCGACGGGAAACCAGGCCGCCGGCCGGGTCGGGTTCTTCCTGCGGACCGACGACTTCGGTGCCGCCTTCGCGCGGATGACCGCCGCCGGGGTGCGGTTCGTGTCGGCGCCCCGCACCGAGCCCTACGGCCAGGTCGCCGTGTTCCTGGACATCGCCGGCAACCGGTGGGACCTGCTCGGCCCCTGACCGGCCGCGGCGTCAGCCGGGCGGCAGGTGCGGTTCCGCCGCGGCGCGGAGCGCGCCGGGACGCAGCGGGGTGCCGAGCAGCTGGCTGACCAGCGTGCGGTGCGAGGCGTGCAGGGTGCGCACGGCGGCCGGGCTGATACCGGGCTTGGCCGAGGGGACGCCGCCGCGGGCCCGCCCGGGCTTGGTCGGGATCCACAGGTGGCCCGGGTCGCTGCCTTCGAGGTCGGCGGTGATGGAGGCGCGGGCGGCCAGCCAGCGGGTCAGGATGTGCACGGTCGAGCTGGTCAGCAGGGCCGGCTCGCCGTCCAGGTCGGCGTACGGGTCCGGTGCGTCCAGGTGCAGGGCGCGCAGGTTGAGGCCGGCCAGCTCGGGGACGCCGCGGCCGGTGTCGGCCACGAGCGCGGCGACCGCCGCGGTGCGCAGCGCGGTCATCGCGTTGGCGTGGATGGGCCGTTTCACCGTCAGGTCGTGCAGCAGCGCCTCGGTGTCCCCCGGGGACAGCTCGAACCCGCGGGCGGGCGGCTGGCGCTCCAGCCGCCAGGGGTCGCCGATAAACTCGGCCAGCGCGTTCACCGAGTCGATCCGTACCCGCATCGAGTTCGGGTAGGCGGATGCCTCCGGGCCCCGGCTGGTGTTCCGGGTGCGGGTCTTGCCGGCGGCCGCGGCGGCCAGCCAGGCGGCGGCCCGGCCGCTGTCCAGCAGTTCCCCCGCGGTCAGCGGCCGGGCGGTGCCTTCCGCCGGCGCCTCGGTGCGGTCGCCCTCAGCCTCCGGCTCGCCGCCGCCCGGTTCCGCGCTGTCCGGTTCCGCGGCCTGCTGGGCGTGGCGCAGGTACTCGTTGAGGTAGGTCTTGCGGATCCGGCGGGTGGTCGCGGACAGGCCGCGGTCGCCCAGGTGGCGGAGGAAGGCGTCGACGGCCTCGCGGGCCGGGGTGCTCGCGTCTGGGGCAGGCATGATCCCACGTTACCCTCCCCCTGCGATAACAGTAAGAAATGACACGCCCGGGGCGGCTGGCCGCCTGGTCCGCGCTGCCGGTCCAGGCCGGCGTCGCCTCTGATGCGGGGGGCGGTCAGTGGTCGATGGCGGCCATGTTCGCCTCGTCGTGGCGTTCGCCCGTGGTTCCTGCGCGAGGTGGCCTGCGTCCCGCTGCCCGTCGCCGAGATCGAGGCGGTCGGCCGCCGTGAGTACGACCGGGCCGTCTGGCTCGAGCTGGTGCACCGCAACCGCGCCCGGCCGGTCCCCGAGCCGCCGCTGCCCGCCACCGCGGCCGCCCAGTGCGCCGCCGAAGCCGCCGCCGAAGCCGCGGTACGCCAGTTCTACGAGCAGCACGACCTGCTCAGCCAGCCCGCCGGCCTGCGCCGCTACCTCGCCCGGCCGATGCCCGCCTACCTGGAGCCGCTGCGCTTCCTCGGCGTGGCCGACGACCTGACCGGCCCGGGCCGGTCAGGTGAGGACGGCATCGCCTACGTCCCCGAACCCGGCCCCCACCTGCCCTACTTCTACGCCGCCAACGCCCGTGACCCCCGGGCCGGCATTATCCACGAGGGCGTCCACTACCAGCAGCTCGCCCGGTCCTGGGGCAACCCCCGGCCCGTGCGGCGGCACTACTACGACTCCGGCGCCAACGAGGGCATCGCCTTCTACAACGAAGAACTGATGCTGGCCGGCGGCCTGCTCGACGACGCCCCGCACACCCGCGCCGCGGTGTGCAACTTCATGCGGCTGCGCGCCCTGCGGGTCACCGTCGACGTCGGACTAGCCACCGGCGCCCTCACCATCGGCCAGGCCGCCGCCGAACTGGCCGACCGGGTCCCGGTGGACACCGCCACCGCCGCCGAGGAAGCCGCGTTCTTCGCCGAGACCCCCGGCCAGGCGCTGACCTACCAGGTCGGCAAGACCCAGCTCGTCTCGCTGCTCGCCGACGCCGCCCGCACCCGCGGCGACCGCCTCGACCTGCGCCAGCTGCACGACGCGATCTGGGTCAACGGCAACGTCCCGGTCGCCCTGCTGCGCTGGGAACTGCTCGGGCTGACCGACGAACTGGCCGCCATCGGCGTCACCGACGGCTAACCGCCGCTCCGCAGAGCCCGGCAGGAGTCCCGCTCGACCAGCCGCCCGCCCACCCGGAACTCGCTGAACTCGCCGTCCCGGCCCGGGCCGGCCGGCTGCTCCAGCCGGTTCAGCAGCAGCCGCGCGGCCAGCTCGCCCATCTGCCGCGCGTTGTTGTCGACCACCGTCATCGCCGGATGCCACCAGCGGGCCAGCGGCGAGTCCTCGTAGCAGACCACCGAGAGCCCGGCCGGCACCGGCACCGACCGCTCGCGCAGCGCGGGCAGCGCCCCGTACACGGCCTCGTGGTTGGCGATGATCAGCGCCGTCGGCCGCCGCCGGGCCGGCAGCCCGAGCAGCGCCGCCACCGCCTCGGCGCCCGCGTCCGGGGTCTGCTCGGCGGCCACCGTCAGGGCCTCGTCGGGCTCCAGGCCCGCGCCGCGCAGCGCCAGCCAGTAGCCCGCCATCCGCTCCCGCCCGGACTGCACGCTGGCCGGTAGGCGAGCGCCGCGGCGGCCGCGCGGACCCGCGCCTCGGTGACCGGGCTGACCCGCCCCGAGCCCTGCAGCGCGCGGGAAGCCGTAGACACCGAGACGCCGCTGCGCCGGGCCACGTCCCTGAGACCGACCGCCACCGCTCACGCTCCGCAGCCCGTCTGATGCAAACGTTCCCGCTCCTGCCGAGCCCGCCAGCAGCTACGCCCGACGGCGCGGCGAAGGCCGAAGGAAGCACTGAAAGCGTACTTGCCGGGAACGATTGCGCGGCGACCCCCTCCCCTGGTGCCTGTTTTTCTGGGCGGGTTGGATTGTTTTCTACGCTTCTTGCTGTTATCAGCATAGCGGCGGGCTGCGTCCCCCTGTACGTCACGCCCGCGGGGACCGATTCGTAACTGGCCGCACGCCGGGTCGCCTTAGACGGCGGAGGCCGCAGCCGCGGGGTGTCGCCGTCCCAGCCCTCCAGAACTTGCAGCTCCGCGAACTGCGGACAGCACTCCTCAACGGGTGCGCGCAGGTCGAGCGCGCCCTGTCCCATCTGCTGCAAGGCCGCGGCCGTGCACACCATCTTCGTCATCGACATGATGCGGAACTCGGTGCTTGTGCTCACCGGGGTGTCGTTCTCGCCGGCGATCTGCACCCCGGCCCCGCCTT
>DASWUW010001179.1:0-2619 GCA_036406335.1 Trebonia sp. | reverse complement strand
ACCATCACGAGACCCATCCCGTCACCCACGATGACAAGTCCGAGCCCGTCACCGACCATGACGAGTCCGAGTCCGACCATGACTGGGCCGACCCCCAAGCCGACCAGTCCAGGCCCCACGCCGACCGCGACGAGCCCAGGCCCGACGCCGACGAGCCCCACGCCCGGACCGGCTCCCATCCCCACACCCGTCGGCACCACCTTCCCGGTGACCGGCTGAGGGCCGCGCCGCTCTGGGCAGATCCGCTTCGTGCGGCTCGGCGGACCTCCCCAGAGCGGGCCGGGCCCGGAGTTGCCCCCAGCGCATCGCCACGGGCCAGCTTGTGGCCAGAAAACGGCCATCTCCCGATGCCTCCCGGGACGAGTTGTCCGGGCGGGTGCCTCCGGAATCCGTCAGCGACGCGAGGTAATCTGCTTAATCCCGTGGATGGCCGGCCGATCGCACTGGGTGGAGTAGGTAGCCCGCGAGCCCGGCGTCGCGCAAGCGCCCGGCGGAGTTTCGCCACTCGTGGCCGCCGCCGGTCTCCTCGGCGTGGCTGCGCGGCCACCGCGGTATCTTCGGCTTCGCCTACCTCACGCTCGGCCTTCCGTAGGAGGCCAATTGCCGCCGGATTTAGGGCCATCACCGCGGTGCTCAAGTCCGGGGAACGCCGGGAAAGAGCGGGATACTGGCGGCATGACCGACCGGCAGAATGCACTCGACCACGCGGCCCGCCACGCGAGCGGCTGGCTGGACAGCCTCGCCACCCGCTCCGTCCCGGCGCAGGCGTCGGTGGCCGAGATCGTCAAGGAACTCGGCACCGAGCTGCCCGCCGGGCCGACGCCCGCGGCCGAGGTCATCGACCTGCTCGCCGCGGCCTGCGACCCCGGCCTGACGGCGATGCCCTCCGGCCGGTTCTTCGGCATGGTGATCGGCGGCGGTCATCCCGCCGCGCTCGCGGCCGACTGGCTGGTCAGCGCCTGGGACCAGAACGCGGCGATGCGCCTGGTGACCCCTGCGCACTCAGCGGTGGAGGACGTCACCAGTGCCTGGCTGCTCGACCTGCTCGGCCTGCCGGCTGGCAGCGGCGTCGGATTCGTCACCGGAGCGACGATGTCCAACTTCACCTGCCTCGCCGCCGCCCGCGACGCCGTGCTCCGCCGCCGGGGCTGGGACGTGTCCGCCGACGGCCTGTCCGGGGCACCGCGAGTCCGCGTCCTGGTCGGGGCCGAGCGGCACGACACCGTAGACCTGGCCCTGCGCTACCTCGGCCTGGGCGCGCCCGAGCCGGTCCCCGCCGACGACCAGGGCCGCATCGACCCCGATGCCCTGGCCCGCGCGCTCGAGCAGGTGCCGGAAGGCACCCCGACGATCGTGGTCCTGCAGGCGGGCAACGTGCACTCGGGTGCCTTCGACCCGTTCGCCGCCGCCATCGCGGCCGCGCACACCCGCGGCGCCTGGGTGCACGTCGACGGCGCGTTCGGCCTGTTCGCCGCGGCGTCGCCCGCGGCCAGGCACCTCACCGCCGGCTACCAGGCCGCCGACTCGTGGACCACGGACGCGCACAAGACCCTCAACGTGCCCTACGACTGCGGCCTCGCGATCGTGGCCGACCGGGCCGCGCTCCGTGCGGCCATGGGCATGCACACGCCCTACCTGATCCACGACGCCGCGGGCGACTCGATGGAAGCCGTCCCCGAGGTATCCCGGCGGGCCCGCGCCTTCCCGGTCTGGGCGGTCCTGCGATCCCTCGGCCGCGACGGAGTCGCTGACCTGGTGCGGCGCTACTGCGCGCACGCCACCGCCTTCGCGGACGGGATCGCCGCCATCGACGGCGCCCGGGTCGAGAACGACGTGGTGTTCACCCAGGTCTGCGCCACGTTCGGGTCCGACGAGAGAACCGTCGCGGTCGGCCGCGCGCTGCTCGCCGACGGCACCGCCTGGATGTCAGGCTCCCGCTGGCGCGGTCAGGCGGTGCTGCGCGTCTCGGTGAGCAACTGGTCCACCACCGAGGCCGACGTCGCCCGCAGCCTGGATGCCCTGCGCCGGGCAGCGCGTCAGGCCTAGCGGCGGAGCCCGGCTCGTTATGACCGACGACAGGGTGAGTGCCCCCCTGCGGGTGCTGCTGATCTCGGGCAGCACCCGCGGCGGTTCGACCAATACCGCCGCCCTTGCGACCGCGGCCGCCCTCGCGCCCGAGACAGTGACCCCGGTCCGTTACGACGGGCTCACCGGGCTGCCCGCGTTCAACCCCGATCACGACGGCGACCAGCTTCCGGTGGCGGTGGCCGCGCTACGCCGGGAGATCGCCGCCGCGGCCGCGGTGCTGTTCTGCACGCCGGAGTACGCGGGCACCCTGCCCGGCAGCTTCAAGAACCTGCTCGACTGGACGGTTGGCGGCGGCGAGATCTACGGCAAGCCGGTGGCCTGGATCAACGTGGCCGCACCAGGCCGGGGTGCGGGCGCCGCGGCCGCACTGGCCTCCGTCCTCGGCTACGTGGGGGCCGAGATCGTCCCGGCGGCGTGCCGTGACATCCCGGTCGGCCGGTCCGCTGTCGGCCCGGACGGCGCGGTCAGCGACCCGCGGTTCGACGAGGCAGTCGCCGGAGTCTGGCAGGCCCTGCTCGGCCGGCTGGCCTG
>DASWUW010001178.1:0-2434 GCA_036406335.1 Trebonia sp. | reverse complement strand
GTGCAGAAAGCCGGGCTCTCATGATGGAGGCGCTGGAGAGATGGAACAGGGAGTAGACCCGCGTTGGCGTAAGGCCAGGTACTCATCGGCCAACGGAGGGGCGTGCATCGAGGCCGGGGACGTGCCCGGTGCGGTCCTCGTCCGCGACACGACACAGCAGGGGCGCGGCCCGGTCCTGCGGCTGGCTCCTGCCGACTGGGCCCGGTTCACGGCCTCGGTCAAGGGCTGACGCCCGCGTACTAGCCCGCGAGCGAAGGGGGTCGCTCGCGGACGCAGTCAAGCCCCGGCAGGCTCCGGCCTGGCCGGGGTGGGCCCCCCGATTGGCGGGGCTCGCTTCGTCGGGTGACGTCCATCCCATGTGCGCAGCGTGCGCAGAACCCGACTGATCGCTTTGCCCGCTTCGGTCAGAAGGTAATCATCCCGTGGGTGGGTGCACGCTGTAGCGCCGTCGGGCGATGACGCCGGACCGCTCGAGTTCGCGCAGTCGGGGTTGTAAGCGTCTCGCAGGGTGCGCCGACGTTGGCTCGTATGTCGTTGAACCGCTGCACCCCGAATCCGAGCTTGCGAAGAATCAGCAACGACCAGCAATCCTCGACAACCTCGAGCGCGTCGGCAATGGGGCAGACTCGCGGACCGTCTGCCAAGGTAGGTTCGTGTTTCGTGTACTGGGCGGGCGGCTCCGCCGTCGCCATCGCTGACCACCACGGCTAGGCGGAAACGCCGGTGACCGGCCGGGTGGCCGCCTGCCGCACCACCTGACCCGGCCCGGCAGCCGTTAGGGTGGCGGCGTGCGGCCGGACGGGGAGATCACGCGGGGTACGACCAATCCGAGCCGGCTGCGGCGGGTGGACCGCTGGATCGCCGGCGCGCTGCCGGACGTGCTGCGCGCCTCCGCCCGCCCGCTCGTCGTGGACCTGGGCTTCGGGGCCTCGCCGGTTACCACCCTGGAGCTGTACCGGGCCGTTCGCGCGGTGGTGCCGGCGGCCGAGGTGACCGGCCTGGAGATCGACCCGGCCCGGGTCGCCGCCGCGTCCCGCCAGCTGGCGGCGCTGCGGGCCGCGGGGGAGGAGCTGCCCGGCCTCTCGTTCGGGCTGGGCGGGTTCGAACTGCCGCTGCCGCGCCGTCCGGTGCTGGTGCGGGCGTTCAACGTGCTCCGCCAGTACCGGGAGGACCAGGTCGGGGCGGCCTGGTCCCGGATGCGGGCCGGGCTGGCCGCCGGCGGCGTGCTGGTCGAGGGCACCTGCGACGAGATCGGCCGCCGGGCGGTGTGGGTCACCCTCCCCGCGACATCCCGGCCGGCCCGCCCGGGAGAGCGGGACGGCGGCGGCGCGCTGGTCACCTTCTCGGCCCGGACCGCCTCCCTCGGCCGCCCGTCCGAGCTGGCCGAACGGCTGCCCAAGGCGCTGATCCACCGCAACGTGCCCGGTGAGCCGGTGTACCAGTTCCTGCGCGACTTCGACCGGGCCTGGGCCGCCGCCGCGCCGTACGCCGTCTTCGGCCCGCGGCAGCGCTGGCTGTCCGCCGTCGCCGCGCTGTCCGCCGCCTGGCCGGTGCTGCGGTCCGCGCCGCTCGGCGGCCCCCGGCGCTGGCGCCTGGGTGAGGTGACCCTCCCGTGGACAGCCGTGGCGCCGTCGGACAGCCGCGAACCCGGCCGCGACCGGCACCTGAGGTGACATCATGATGAGGTCACAAACTGCGCGCCGCCTCCGGATGACCGCTGACCGCGCCATTCGGGACTCATCGGCGCACCCGCGACGATGAGGTGGTACGCGTGACGGTGGCGACGGATACCGGACAGCAGCAGGAGCAACTGCAGCAGCTGCTGGCCGGCCTGACCGCGGTGCGCGGCGGCGACTTCAGCATCCGGCTCCCCGCCGGGGCCGACCCGCTCATGAACGACATCGCCGCCGTCTTCAACGGCATGAACGAGCAGCTCGGCGTGTTCACCGCGGAGGTCACCCGGGTGGCCCGCGAGGTCGGCACCGAAGGCCAGCTCGGCGGCCAGGCCGAGGTGCCCGCGGTCGCCGGCACCTGGAAGGACCTCACCGACTCGGTCAACGCGATGGCGGGCAACCTTACCGGCCAGGTCCGGGCCATCGCCCAGGTCACCACCGCCGTCGCCCGGGGCGACCTCAGCCAGAAGATCGCGGTCGAGGCCAAGGGCGAGGTCGCCACCCTCGCCGGCACGATCAACGGCATGGTCGACACCCTGTCCGCGTTCTCGGGCGAGGTCACCCGGGTCGCCCGCGAGGTCGGCACCGAGGGCCGCCTCGGCGGCCAGGCGGAAGTGCCGGGGGTGGGCGGCACCTGGCGGGACCTGACCGACTCGGTCAACTTCATGGCGGGCAACCTGACCAGCCAGGTCCGCAACATCGCCCAGGTGGCCACGGCGGTGGCCAAGGGCGACCTGAGCCAGAAGATCACCGTGGACGCG
>DASWUW010001177.1:0-3121 GCA_036406335.1 Trebonia sp. | reverse complement strand
GGCGGCGCCGCGGCCGCCGCGCGATCCGGCGGCATTCACGCTCAGCCGCTAGCGCGGGCGGCCGCCGGGTACCCGGCGGCCGCCCGCGGGCCCGGGCCGGGGGTCAGCGGCCGGCCGCGGACAGGTAGGTGCCCCGGCCGGACTCGATGCTGAGCCAGTACACCGGCCCGAGGCGCCACCTGAGGGTCTGGTGGCTGACCGAGCCCGGCGCGGTGATGACCGCCGTGCTGGGCCCCCAGGCGCCCAGCTCGCCCTGGATTTCCGGCGCGGTCTCGAGCAGGTAGGTCAGCGCGAACGAGGCGTGCTGCCCGCGCTTGAGGAGGACGGCGCGGTAATGCTGCGGCGCCCGGGCGACCGGCAGGCGCAGCTGGCCGCCGTCACCGACCAGGTTCAGTCCCGGGTAGCCCGACATGCTGCAGGTGCTGTGGCCCGCGTTGACCAGGGTGACCTGAACCCGGTGCTGATTGGCGACCTTCGTGGCCGCGGGCTTGCCGAAGTCGATCCGCAGGTGCTCATCACTCGGACCTCCGCTTCAGCGGCCGCGTCGGTCGCGGCGCACGCCTCCTGAGACCGCGCTAAGCCGCCTGGGGTTGCCGGCTTCGGCTAGTTGTCCAGTTGTTAGGACTGGCTGGCGGATAAGAAGGGCGGCATTACCCCCGATTAGCTAACGTACTTTCACGGGGGTCTGGCATCGTTACTCTGCTTAACGGCAATCCCGCGGTAAAAGTTTACTTTTTCTAAAGGAGACAGGGTGACGACACCTCAGCCAAGCAAGCTTTCCCGGCTCTACCGTCAGTTCGACCGGGGCCTGGCGGCTCCCGTCGGCTATCTCGGCGGCTACGTCCGGACCAGGGTGTCCGGCGGCACGTTCGGCCGGCTGGCGAGCACGCACGGCCCGGTGGAATTCCGCATCCGGGGAGTCGCCGACGTCGGGCGGCACTTCAAGGCCCGGGCTGTCTCCTGGCGGTCGAGGCTGGTGGTGGGCGCGGACGGCGTCCTCCGGATCGGCGAGGACTTCCGCATGAACGACGGCGCCTCGGTCGAGGCCTGGCATGAGGTCACCATCGGGAACAACGTCATGATGGCGCCGTTCTCGTCGATCATCGACGATCACTGCCACTGGATCGAGCCGGACAGTGTCCTCAACCGGGGGCCGGTCGTGATCGGCGACAACGTCTGGCTGGGCCGGAACGCGGCCGTCCTGCCGGGGGTCACCATTGGCAGCGGCTCGGTCATCGCGGCGAATTCTGTGGTATCCCGTGACATTCCGCCGAATTCACTGGCCGGCGGCGCCCCGGCGAAGGTACTGCGGACGCTGGAAGTACCCGAAGGCTGGACGCATTGCCACGGTTACCAGAGCTACTCGCTGGAGGACCGCCTGGCGGCCTCGCTGAAACGGTTCATCCTGGTCAAGTGACCGGGCCCGGTCAGGCAGGTTCCATGCCGTAGCGGGCCATCAGGGCGCGCTCCTCCTCCAGGGCGGGCGGGTCCGGCCGGGACCAGAGGGTGTCGAGTTCCGCGAAGTAGGCGTCCATCGCCGGTGCGTGCAGCACCAGCAGCCGGGCCGGGTCGTCGCCGTCGTTGCCGAAGGTGTGCGCGGCGCCCCGCGGCACCAGCAGGAAGTCGTCCCGGCCGCCCCGCTGCTCCACGCCGTCCAACACGAACGTGATCATGCCGTCGAGTACCCAGAACGCCTCCGAGCAGTTCCCGTGCCGGTGCGGCAGCGGGCGGCGGCCGCGCGGCGGGACCGTCCGCTCCATCAGGGAGAAGTCCCCGCCCGTCTGCGCGGCGACGGCCTTGAACGCCATCACGCTCCCCCGCGCCGAGACGATCTTGCCTTTCCCCGCGGGGACGATGCTCGGCTCGCTCACGCCGCCTGTCTACGCTCGCGCGGCGGCCTGCGCAAGTCGGGTACACCCGCTGCGTTGGCCCGCTCCGATTATGCGGCATAAGAAAATCTGCGTCGGGTCTTGTCAGATAGTTGCTGCCGGCGATATATAAATCTTGTGAGCGTGGATGACACCGACACCCTGAGGAGGCACTGATCATGCTCATGCGCACCGACCCGTTCCGCGAGCTGGACCGGTTCACCCAGCAGGTCTTCGGCACCACCGCCCGGCCGGCCGCGATGCCGATGGACGCCTACCGGCAGGGCGACGACTTCTACATCCACTTCGACCTGCCCGGAATCGACGCGGACTCCATCGCCCTGACCGTTGAGCAGAACGTGCTCACCGTCCGCGCCGAGCGCACCCCGGTCCAGGCCGAAGGCGCCGAGCTGCTGATCGCCGAACGGCCCTACGGCACTTACACCCGGCAGGTCTTCCTGGGCGAGACCCTCGACCCGGACCGGATCGCGGCCGACTACGCCGCAGGCGTGCTGACGCTGACCATCCCGGTCCGCGAAGCCGCCAAGCCGCGCAGCATCCAGGTCACCAGCAGCGACCAGCAGCAAGCGGTCTCCGCGTAGGTCCTCCCGGCCGGGCCGGGGCCGTCGCATCAGCGGCCCAGGCCGGCCGGGAACCGGATGGCGAGAGCCACGAACAACCGGGCCGTCACCAGCGCGTCGTACGTCGCCCGGTGGGGTCTCAGCTCAGATGCAAAGCCCTCGGCCAGCTTGAAGCGCTCGACCAAGGTGCCGAGCTTGTAGCCGGGGACATCCAGCACCGGCCGCCGCGCCAGCTTGAGGGTGTCGAAGACCTCGGGCACGTTCCAGCCGGTCAGCTGACGACGGAGAACACCAACATCGACGTGAGCGTTGTGGGCAACGAGGGCATCAGCGTGCAGGGCAGCGCGGACGTCCGCCGAGATGTCGGCGATTACCGGGGAGTCGGCCACATCTCTCGCGGTCAGACCATGGCACTGGGTGGCGATGCGCTTAATGGGCGCCTCCGGCTTGACCAGCTGATCCTGCGGCATCAGGCGGCGGCAAGAGGCGTCCGCCGCCGTGTACGAGCGGGCCAGGCTGTTCCGGATCTACGAGCCGCAGGTCATCCCGGGACTCTTGCAGACCCGCGACTACGCGGTCTCGGTGCTGAGCACATCGATCAACTTCTTCCGGGTCCCCGACGACGCGGACGAGGGCGCGGACGCACGCCTACAGCGGCAGAAGGTCCTGACC
>DASWUW010001176.1:0-6869 GCA_036406335.1 Trebonia sp. | reverse complement strand
GCGGCCGCGGCACCGGTGCGAGCAGCCTGACCTCGGCGGCCGGCAGCACCGCCCGGGTACCGTCTCCCGCGGTTAGTTCGTCGCCCCGCCGCTGGTAGTCGTCGGCCACGGCGAGAGCCTGCTGAGCCAGCGCCCGGCCCTGCGCGCCGGTCTCGAAGAAGGCGACCATGTCCCGGGCCACCAGCGGTTCGCCGCGACTGCCGTCGTCGTCGGGAGCTCGCCCGCCGCTGCGCAGCGCCCGGTCGGCGCGCAGGACAAGGTCCGGGTCTACTACCGAGTTGCCCTGCAGAACGCCGAAGCGCGTACGGGCTGATCCGTCGTTGAAGGTGACAAGGCGCATGACGGCAGTACCTCCGTTTATGGACTCAAGTATGGATTTGGACTAAGGTCCATTTACATATCGGAAACGTAAGTCTCGGTCGATACGGTGTCAAGACCCAGGTAGGCGAGTGATGTACTTAGATCCCGTGAATCCGTCCGAGCTCGATCCCCAGTCGCCGACGGGCGGCCCGGCCGTGGCGGTCTCAGACCGGCGCGCCCGCCGCCGTCAAGAGGTCCGTGACCGCGTGTACCGCGCGGCGGTGGAACTGTTCGTCGAGCGCGGTTTTGACGCCACCACCATGGACGACATCGCCGACCGGGCCGACGTGGCCCGGGCGACGGTCTTCAACTACTTTCAGCGCAAAACCACGTTCCTGGACGAGTGGGCCACGCTGCGCCGGCAGCGGGCGCTGGCCGCGATCCGGCGCCGGCATATGAGCGACCATGCGCTCCCGGAGATCCTGGCCCGTTACATGATCGAGCTGGCCCGGCTCAGTACCCGGGACCGCGTCGAGACCGTCGCGCTGATGGGGGCGGCCATCCATACCACCAACGTTTTCGGTAACCCGCAGCTAGCGCACGAGATGACCCGCTTTATCACCCGGGCTCAGGCGGCCGGCGAGGTCCGGGCCGATGTCGAGGCCGAGCTGGCGGGCACCCTGGTGGCCACCGGCTACTTCGCGATCCTCGGCCAGTGGATAGCCGCCGAACCGATGCCCTTCGACCTGGAGTCGCGCCTGCTGAAAATGGTCGACCTTATCTGCGCGGGCCTGATCGCACCGGCCCCGGCCGGCTAACCAGGCGGCGGCAGGAACCCGGCCAGGCACCGGGCAGCAGGGGCGCTTGCTGACCGGTCAGCCGTTGTGCGACATGGTGCAGCCGCCGTTCGGTGCGGTCGAGGAGCACCCGCCGTGCAGGACGCCGATCCCGAACGCGAGAAAACCGACCGCGAGCACGATGATCAGGGCGAGCACCAGGAACCGGACCGGGCGGCCGGTGATGACCTCGGCCGCGGGGAAGGGCGCATCCTGGGCCTTGCGAGCGAAGGCCGCGTAGCTCGACCGCAGTTTCGGGTCAGCCGTACCGAGCGCGCGGTCCATCTGGTCGAGGACTGCCTGCTGGTGACGAGGGAGGATCATGTGGCATCCCGGGGTGCAGGCGCGCCGTCACGCCCGCGTTGGCACAGTTGAGACGTACTGATCATACTCGCCGCCGACTGGCCACCCCGGGCGAGTACCCGGTGCCCGGCGAGCCGGCATTACACACACGTTACGGCCGATCGGTTGACTGGCACCGAGAAGCGATAGTCCGTCTCCGTCATCGAGCGATAGGCGCAGCCATCCTAAACTTTCCTCCCAGTCGGTGCCTGGCGACGTTCTGTGTCGCCGCCGGTCTCGCGACGCTAAGTCTCAGCGGATGCCACAGCGGTTCTTCGTCCGCCGCCTCCGCGCCGCCGGCCACCTCCGCGGCGACGGCCAGCACGGCACCGGCGAAGGCCGCCCGGGCCGACCCGTGTGCGCTGGTCACCCCGGCGGAAGTCCAGGAGGTGACCGGTAAGCCGGACGCCTCGCCGATTGACACCCCGGCCGGCGTCTACCAAAGCTGTGTGTACGGCAAGGCAGGGGTGGTCGTCCTGGTCCGCAACATCAGCAGGGCCAGCTTCGACAAGAGCGCCGCCGCCAATCCCGGCGGCGTAAAGCCGGTCCCCGGGATCGGCCAGGATGCCTACAGCGGCGGCGGTTCGCTGCTCGTCTGGCAGAACGGTACCGAGATCGCCATCTCGGTTACCAGCGACGGCAGCGGCGGCCTAGATCAGGCAGAGCAGTTCGCGAAGGCGGCGGTCGCGCAACTCTAAGGTGATCAACCGCGGGTGTCCCTTGCTTCGTCGGTTAGCCTGGTCCCGCTGCCCGCCGTTAGCCGCGAATCCCGGTTTGCCGCCCGCCGCGAGGTGCTCTCCGGGCAGACTGTCGGGCAGGAAGACTGTCGGGCAGGAAGAACGGCCGCCCGGGACAATTCGCGGACAGGAGACACGGTTGAAGGCCATCCTCTTGTCCAGCGCGATCTCCATGCTCGTCGCGCTGCTCGGGACCAAGCCCACGATCGCGATCCTGCGCGCGCGGACACCGGGCCAGCAGGTCAGGACCGGTGCCAACATGCCGGCCCACCAGGCCAAGAACGGCACGCCGTCGATGGGCGGCATCGTCATCATCATCGCCTCACTGACCGGCTACACGCTCGGGCACCTGCTCACCGGCGACCGGATGACGATCTCCGGGATGCTGGTGCTGTTCCTGATGACCGGCCTCGGCATCGTCGGGTTCATCGACGACTACACCAAGCTGTTTATCCGCCGCTCGGGGATAAGCGGCCGGGCCAAGCTGCTGGGGCAGATCGTCGTGGGGGCGGTCTTCGCCGTCCTGGCGATCCACTTTCCCAACGGCAGCGACCTCACCCCGGCCTCGGAGCACTTGTCGTTCGACACCGACTTCGGCGTCTCTGTCGGCGTGGTCTTGTTCGTGGTCTGGGTGCTGCTCATGGTCGCCGCCACCTCCAACGGGGTGAACCTGACCGACGGCCTGGACGGCCTCGCCACCGGTGCCTCGATCGTGGTGCTGGCGGCCTACGTCCTGATCGGGAACTGGCAGCTGCGCAACGACTGCGCCACCGACCTGGCGCGGAACTGCTATCCGGTGCGCGACCCGCTCGATGCCGCGGTGGTGGCCGCGGTGGTGATGGGCGCCTGCTTCGGCTTCCTGTGGTGGAACGCGCCGCCGGCCAAGATCTTCATGGGCGACACCGGCTCCCTCGCCCTCGGCGGGACGCTGGCCGGGCTGGCCATCGTCACCCGGACCGACCTGCTGCTGCTGATCCTCGGCGGCCTGTTCGTGATCGTCACCCTGTCGGTCGTCATTCAGGTCACCTCGTACAAGACGCGCCGCAAGCGGGTCTTTAAGATCACGCCGCTGCAGCACCATTTCGAGATGGTGGGCTGGGCCGAGTCGACGATCGTGGTCCGCTTCTGGCTGATCGCCGCCATGTTCGTCGCGCTCGGCCTCGGCATTTTCTATATCGGCTGGTTCCCCAGCTAGACGCTCCTTGTAGGACCAGACCCGCAGGTACTGCACCGCGGTGGTGGCCGGCTTGCTGGAGGAGTTGACCTCCGGGCCGCCGATCATGCTCCAGGCCGCCGCCGTCTTCGGCGTCACCGTGCTGCTGAGGATGATGTTCAGCGCCGCGCCGGTGACCTTGCTGCTGGTGTAGCTGGTGAACTTGCGGCCGTCGTAGTACACCGCGAAGAAGCCCTTGGTGTAGACGACGTCCACGGTGTGCCAGCCGGGAGTCAGGTTCGGGCCGCTGGCGGCGAGCTTTCCCTGGTGGAGGCCGTCGGTGGACGTGGTGTACACCGACGAAGAGCTCGCGCCGCTGTGCCAGGACACCGTGTTCTTTCCGGTCAGCGGGGCGGCCTCGACCGCGTCGAGCTCGCCGTCCACCGGCCAGGCGGCCTGGTTGGTCAGCCAGAACGAGGTCCAGTTGGCAATGGTGTTCGGCTTGCCGGGCAGGGCCGGGAAGTTGATCCGGGCCTCGATGACCCCGGAGGAGTAGGTGGCCGGGCTGATGATCGCCGCGCAGCTGCCGGACTTGCCGGTGGTGGTCAGCGTCGCGTCACCGCTGGAGTCGGTGGCCACGGTGCCGTTCCCGGCGGAGATGCTGTCCTGGGAGCAGTAGGTGGCCGTCTTGTTCCAGGCCGCCAGCTGGGAGCCGGTGTCGTTCAGGACCAGCGCGCCCGCGTGCGCGGACGCGGCCGCGGGCGCGACGCTGCCGCTCGCGCCGGGAGAGGACGGCCAGACGGCGTAGCCGATGCCGGCCAGAATCACCGCGGCCAGTGCGGCAAAAACGAAAATATATCGCTTACTGGATCGCGGGGGCCGCTGATCTTCGACGCGATGACGGGAAACTCCAGAAATAGCCATCTCACCCTGTTCTTAATATCAGCTCAACAAATGCTCAGAAGTTTATAAGCAAGTACCGCAAACCAGAAGAAAACGCGCTGACCTGTACGATAGCCTACTTACCCTCCCGCCGGGCCCGGAACGGGCAGGCCAAACCGGCCCCCAATCGCCCTTTATGTACTGGCCTACGGGCTTCCTGTGCGGATCCGGGAACTCCGTCCGCGGATTACGGCCCGCCCGGCTCAGCGCCAGCGCTGCGGCTGTGCCTGACCGGGCACTGAAATCAGGCGTGTCAGTGCCCGGGTTGTTTGACCCCGGCGCCCGGTCCCAGTACGGTCGCAGCGTCGAGCGCCAGAAGGGACCGCCATGGCCGACCTTGCCGAGTTCGCGGCGCAGATCCGGCAGCTGCCGCCGCAGTGGGGGCTGACCGCGTGATGACCCGGCAACCGCCCACCGTCGCCCACTGGATCGGTGCCGCCCTCGCCCGCGACGCCGGCGTGCGGACCGTGTTCGGCGTGGTCGGCAGCGGCAACTTCCACCTCACCAACGCGCTGACCGCCCACGGGGCCCGGTTCCTGGCCGCCCGTCACGAGGGCGGGGCCGCGGTGATGGCCGACGCCTACGCCCGGGTCAGCGGCGAGCTCGGCGTGCTGTCCCTTCACCAGGGCCCCGGCCTCACCAACGCCGTCACCGGCCTGGCCGAGGCGGCCAAGTCCCGTACCCCGCTGCTGGTGCTGGCGGCCGAGGCCACCGCACCGGCCAGCAACTTCCATATCGACCAGGCGGGCCTGGCGGCGGCGGTGGGCGTCCTCCCGGACCGGGTCACCGCCGCCTCGACCGTGGTGCACGACTTGCGGCGGGCCTACCGGACGGCGCTGCTGGAGCGCCGCACGGTGCTGCTCAGCCTGCCGCTCGACGTCCTGGCGCAGCCCGCCCCCGCCGCGCTGCTGCCCGGGGTCCGGGTCTGGCCCCGGCTGTGGCCCGCCCCGGAGATGGTGGCGACCGTCGCCGACGCCCTCGCCCGGGCCCGGCGCCCGGTGTTCATCGCCGGGCGGGGCGCCCGCCAGGCCCGGGAAGATCTCATTCTGCTGTCCGAACGTACCGGTGCGCTGCTCGCCACCTCCGCCGCCTCCCGCGGCCTGTTCCACGGAGACCCGTTCAACCTCGACGTCAGCGGCGGCTTCGCCACCCCGGCGGCGGCCGAGCTGATCCGGGGCGCCGACCTGGTGGTCGCCTGGGGCTGCTCGCTGTCCGGGTGGACGACCAGGCACGGCGCCCTCATCGCCGGCGGCACGACCGTGATCCAGGTCGACGCGAACCCGGGCGCGCTCGGCCTGCACCACCGCGTCGACGTGGGGATCCCCAGCGACGTGGCCACCGCCGCCCGCGCCGTCACCGCCGAGGTGGACCGCCGCGGCCAGCGGGCGGAGGGGTACCGCACCCCGGACGCGGCCAAGCGTCTGGCGGCCGCGGGCCGCTGGCGCGACGTGCCCTTCCAGCCGGAAGCCGAGCCGGGCCGCATCGACCCCCGGACGCTGACCGTCGCCCTCGACGACCTGCTCCCGGCCGAGCGCACGGTGGTGACCGACTCCGGGAACTTCATGGGCTACCCGGCCATGTTCCTGGACGTCCCGGATGAGAACGGCTTTGTCTTCACCCAGGCGTTCCAGTCGGTCGGGCTGGGCCTGGCCACCGCGCTCGGCGCCGCCGTCGCCCGCCCGGACCGGCTCACGGTCGCGGCCCTCGGCGACGGCGGCACGCTGATGGCCGCCAGCGAGCTGGAGACCGCGGTCCGCCTGGGTATCCGCGGCCTGCTGGTCGTGGTCTACGACGACGAGGCCTACGGCGCGGAGGTCCACCACTTCGGCCCGCTGGGCGAGTCGCTCGCTCACGTTCAGTTCCCCCCGGCCGACCTGGCCGCGATCGCCCGCGGTTACGGCTACGCCGCGGTGACCGTCCGCTCCCCGGCGGACCTGGTCCCGGTCCGGTCCTGGCTCGAGGGCGACCGCGAGCGCCCGCTGCTCATCGACGCCAAGGTCACCCGGGGCGCCCCGTCCTGGTGGCTGGAGGAAGCCTTCGCCGGGTAGCGATCAGAATGCGCCGAGTGACCACGGGTTATGCTGGTACGGCTGATTCGCCGTCCCGGCCGGCCCGCCTGATAAAAAATGGCCATTACGGCTATTTTGGCCGTTGTCGAATTGAACCGCCGCCCCCTGCGGTCTTAGTCTCCGGTTATGGGCCTGCATCTTGGCTGGATTCCTAATGCGCCCGGGCTCCGCCCGCGCGATTTCGACCAGCTCGCGCCGAACGAGCCCGCTCCCGATCCCCGGCGGGTGGCGGCCCTGCAGGCCGCGCAGCACGCCCGGGCGCTGTGGGCCGGGATGCTGGTCGCCGTCGGGCTGTTCGCGCTGCTGCTCTTTGGCGCCATCGCGGAGTTCGCGCACGCCCGCTGGGGCTGGGCCGCCGCGGCGGTCCTGGCGCTCTGCTGCTGGCTGCCGGTGCTCCTGCTCGGCCTGAACCGGCGGCGGGCGGCCACCCGGCTCAAGACCGAGACCCAGCTGCAGGCCGAGCGGCACGCGACCGAGCTCGCCGTCTACG
>DASWUW010001175.1:0-6332 GCA_036406335.1 Trebonia sp. | reverse complement strand
GTCGGTCACCAGGGCCGTGGACCCGGCCGACTCACCGGTGACGGAGTAACCGGACGCCGTCTGGAAGGCGGGGCCGACCTGCTTGGTCATCAGGTTCACCAGCGAGCCCGCGTACAGCACGTTGACCGGCCCCGACCCGGTAGCCGAAGCCGCGGCCGCGGGGGACGACGCGACGGCTGCGGGGGACGACGCGGCCGACGCCGGCGTGCTCGCGGCGGCCGAACTGGACGAGCTGGAGGAGGAACTGCACCCGGCAGCCGCCAGCCCAAGGAAAGCGAGGCCGACCACGGCAAGCCGGGCCCGCGTTGACCGATGTGTAAGCATGCTGCCGACCCTAGCTACTGGTACTTGCGGGGCGCAACAAACCACGACACTAAGTCCGTAACGTGACCTGGCGGTATACACGTCTCCCGTCCCGCCCTGCGCACAACTAGCCAGCCCGGGCATTGGGGGCAGCGCCGGTTGACCCCTCTCGGCGGCCGGGCGGATGATGGCACCCGTACTGCGTTTACTTCCCGGGAGGGTGTGGCATGAAGACGCGAGCAGCGGTGCTCAGGGACATAGGAAAGCCGTTCGAGATCGTCGAACTCGACCTGGACGAGCCGAAGACCGGTGAGGTCCTGATCAAGTTCGCCGTCTCCGGGCTGTGCCACTCCGACGACCACCTGCGTACCGGCGACATCCCCGTCCGCTTCCCGATCGTCGGCGGCCACGAGGGGGCCGGCGTGGTGGAGAAGGTCGGCGAAGGCGTCACCCGGCTCGCGGCCGGCGATCACGTGGTGGCCTCGTTCCTGCCGGTCTGCGGCAAGTGCCGGTTCTGCGCCCGCGGCCAGACCAACCTGTGCGACCTGGGCCGGTTCCTGTTTGACAACTCGCTGCCGGACGGCACCTACCGCTACCACGAGGGCGCGACCGACTTCGGCCAGATGTGCCTGCTCGGCACGTTCTCGCAGTACGCGGTGCTGTCCGAGGCGTCAGTGGTCAAAATCGAGGACGACATCCCGCTGGAGCTGGCCGCCCTGGTGGGCTGCGGGGTGCCGACCGGGTTCGGCTCGGCGGTAAAGGCGGGCGAGGTCAGGCCGGGTGACACCACGATCGTCTACGGCGTCGGCGGCGTCGGCGCGAACGCGCTGCAGGGGGCGTCGATCGCCGGGGCGCGGTACGTCATCGCGGTCGACCCGGTGGAGTTCAAGCGGACCTCGGCGGCGACGTTCGGCGCGACCCACGCGGTGGCCACCGCCGAGGAAGCGCAGCAGCTCGCCCAGGACCTGACCTGGGGCGTCGGCGCGGACCAGGCGATCGTCACCATGGGCGTGGTTACCGAGGACGTCGTGTCCGCGGCCTTCGCCGCGGTCCGCAAGCGCGGCATCGTGGTACTCACCGGGCTGGCCGGGCCGGGGGCCAAGACGGTGAACATCTCCGGATTCGAGCTGTCGCTGTTCGAGAAGCGGCTGCAGGGCGCGCTGTTCGGCTCGTCCAACCCGTTCGACGACATCCCGCGCATCCTCGACCTGTACCGGGCGGGCAAGATCAAGCTGGCCGAGCTGGTCACCACCCGGTACACCCTGGACCAGGTCAACCAGGGGTACGAGGACATGATGGCCGGGCGGAACATCCGCGGCGTCATCATCCACGACTAGCGGCTCGCGGCTGACGGCTGACGCGGAGCCCGCTTCCGTTCGGGATAGTGCTGGTTGTCCTCCCGGACGGGGCGGGCTTCGCGTTTCCGGACCGCAGGCGGGCGCTGCTCAGGTAGGCGGCCCGAAACGCCGCCGCCGGCGCACGTCCGGTGTGAACGGCCGGCTGACGATCACCTTGCTCGCGTTCAGGTCGCCCAGGATCCGGTCGGCTGTCTCCTCCGCGGTGAGCCCGGTCGAGTCGAGCCACAGGCCGATCCGCGCGGTCTCCATGTGCAGCACGTCCCGCAGCTGGCGGACGTTCCAGTTCTCGCCGTAGGCGGTCTTGGACCGGTCACGGTCGCGCTCGGCCACCGCGTCGCCGGACGGGTCGAGGAACACCAGGTGCATCTCCGGCACCGGGACGAGCGGAAGGAACCGCCGCAGCACCTGGCCGATGATCACGTCTTCCACGATGACGTCGAACCCGGCGTTCAGGTAGACGCCCGCTAGCGCGAGCGCCCCCTGGTAGCGGAGCACCAGCTGATCCAGCTGCGCGTCGCCGGCGTCGGCGGCCATGTCGGCGCGCCCGGAGACCACCATCGCCCGGATCGTGTCGCCGGGCACGTACACCGCGCGGTCGAGACGCTGGGCGAGCAACCGGGCGACCGTGGACTTGCCAGACGCGGGTATGCCGGAGATCACGAACAACGCCACGCAGTCATCCTGCCACTTGCGCCCGACTGCTCCCGCCGGGCCCGGCCCGCCGCGGACCCCGCGGCCGCGTCAGTTCGGGCTGAACGGCTCGTAGACGAAATCGGGGGCGGGACGCGAGGTGGTCGCGCGGCACATCGCGGTCTCCCGGACCAGCAGGGAACGCTCCAGCCGGAGCCGTTCGAGTACCGTCGGGGCGGCGAGCAGCGACTGGCGTTCCGGCAGGTCGATGATCATCGCGGCACCGACGACGTAAGACAGCAGAACCGGCTCGTCGGGCAGGTCGCCGACGCTGATCACGCCGCCGCCCCGGTCGGCCAGGGCATTCAGGTAGGCGCGGAACCCGTCCTGCACCCGGCGGGTCGCGAACGCCAGCGAGGCGGCGGCCGGGGATTCGGCGGCCCCGGCCGGGTCTGCCCCGCCGGCCGCCGGCAGCGGCACTTCCTCGTCGCTGAGCAGCTCGACTTCGCCCTGGAAGTAGGGCTGCGAGTCGTCCACGCGGAGCAGCCGGAACCGCCCGGCGCCCACGGTGGCCAGGTCGAACCTCCCGTCAGGGTGCGGTGCGATCTGCCGCACGGACGCCACGCAGCCGATCTCGTGCAGTGCGCCGGCCCCGTCCGTGCCGACCTCGCGTCCCCGGCGGATCGCGACCACCCCGAAACGGCGCCGGGACTCGGGCTGCGCCTCCAGGTGCGCGGCGAGGAGGCGGTACCGCTCCTCGAAGATGTGCAGCGGCAGACGCATGCCCGGGAACAGCACCGTCGTCAGCGGGAATAGGGGCAGCAGCTCGCTCATATCGAAAAACGTACATCCCGGGCCTGAGGGCGCGCTAAGCGCACCGCGCTTATTTGCGTTGCCCAGCCCCCGGGGCGTGTCCTACCCTACCAGCAGCGCGCCGACGGAACCGAGTAGCCGGGGACCACGCGAGCGCAGAGAGCCGCCGGAAGCTGTGAAGGCGGCCTCGCGTCCCGGGCGAAGACACTCCCGAGCGCTGTTCCGCCAATGAGGCTGTCCGCGCCGCGGACGGCGAAGGTGCGGTGGCACCGCGAGTTCACCCTTCTCGCCCGCACCTCCAAGGGATCAGTCACGAGGTCCCGAGGAGGACTGACGCGATGATCCGCACTTCTATCTCCAGCCTGCGCGCCCAGATCGGCGAGACCGTCTCTGTCGCGGGCTGGGCCCAGGCGCTCCGCCTGCAGCGCACGATGCAGTTCGTCATCGTGCGCGACCACACCGGAACCGTGCAGCTCACCCGCCGCCGGGACGGAACGGCACTCGAGCGCCTGCTCGACGGCCTGACCGCCGAGTCGGCGATCCGCGTCACCGGCCGGGTCCAGGCCAACCCGGCGGTCTCGCTCGGCGGCCTCGAGCTCATCCCGGAGACGGTGACGGTCGAGAGCCGGGCCGAGACACCCCTCCCGGTCGACGCCCGTACCGGCTCTGAGGGCCGCCTGGACTGGCGGTTCCTCGACGTGCGGCGGCGGCCCGCCGCCCGGCTGGTGTTCGCGGTCCAGACCACGGCCGAGCGGGCGATGCGCGACTTCGCCTACGCCGAGGGCTGCACCGAGATGCACACGCCCAAGCTGATGGGGACCGCGTCGGAGTCCGGCGCGGAGGTCTTCGAGCTCGGCTACTTCGGCCGCCCGGCCTACCTGGCGCAGTCGCCCCAGTTCTACAAGCAGATGGCGGTCGCCGGCGGCGTCGACCGGGTCTTCGAGGTCGGCCCGGTGTTCCGCGCCGAGCCGTCGTTCACCGCCCGGCACGCCACCGAGTTCACCGGCGTAGACGTCGAGCTCGCCTGGATCGAGTCGGTGGACGACGTGATGCGCTTCGAGGAGCGGATGCTGGCCCAGGTCCTGGCGGCGGTGGCCGCCGAGCACGGCCCGGCGATCGAAGCGCACTTCAAGACCGAGGTGACCCTGCCGCGGCTCCCGTTCCCGCGGCTTACCCTGGCCGAGGCCCGGCAGATCGCGGGAGCGGGCCCGGCCGGCCGCGGCGACCTGGACCCGGCGGGCGAGCGGGCCGTCTCGGCCGCGATCGCGGCCGAAACCGGCCACGAGTTCGCGTTCGTGACCGGCTACCCCGCCTCCGTCCGGCCGTTCTACCACCTCCGCCCGGTCCGGGAGCCGCAGCTGACCGCGAGCTTCGACCTGCTCTGGAAGGGCCTGGAGATCACCACCGGGGCCCAGCGCGAGCACCGCTACGACGTGCTGCTGGCCCAGGCGGCGGAGAAGGGACTGAGCCCCGAGCCGATGCGGCATTACCTGGACTGCTTCCGCTACGGCTGCCCGCCGCACGGCGGGTTCGGCCTCGGCCTCGGCCGCCTGCTGATGGGGCTGCTCGGGCTTGACTCGATCCGGGACGCCACCTTCCTGTTCCGCGGCCCGAACCGGCTGGCGCCGTAACGCCAGTCCGGGCGGGCGGTCAGGCGCCGGCGGCGGTGAGGAGGGTGACCGCGCGGGCCGCGGCGGCGCGGACGCGCTCGACCTCGTCCGTGCGCAGTACGGCGACGGCGTCGAGGGCGTCGCCGACCTGGTGCTGGGCGACCACCTTGGCCGCCATCTCGCGCACCCGCCACGCCGGGTCGCGGGTCGCGCCGATGACGGCCCCCGTCGCCGCCGGGTCCCAGGCGTGCAGCAGGCCGCGGGCGGCCCAGACGCGGGGCCAGTAGCCGGACCGGCCCCCTTCGCTGCCGTCGAGCACGTGGCGGGCGTGCTCGCCGCCCAGGACGATGATCAGCGCGTCGCTCGCCGCGTCCGGCCGGCCCTCCAGCAGGGCGGTGCAGGCGGCGGTCAGCGGCCCGCGGCCGCTGCGGGCGCACTCGGCGGCGATCCGCAGCCTCGGGGTGCTGGTCGGCCCGGTGCTCACCGGTTCAGCCTACCGGCCGCGACCCGCCGGCCGCGGTCACGGCCGGCTCGTGGCGGACCGGGAAGTTGACCGAGCTGGCGATGAAGCACCTGGCGCCGGCGTCTTCGTGCAGTTTCACGGCGGCCCCGACCATCTCCGGGCCGGCGACGGTCACCCGCGGCCGCAGCACGACCTCGGTGAAGTGGCCGCCGTCGTCGTCGGTCTCGGCCATCAGCCCGTAAGGGGCGTCCTGGTAGGAGATCACCACCACGCCCGCGGTCGTGCAGACGTGAAAGTAGGAAAGCATGTGGCACTGCGAGAGCGCGGCGACCAGCTCGAGTTCCGGGTTCCAGCGGGTCTTGTCACCCCGGAACACCGGGTCGGCGCTGCCCTCGAGCAGCGGGCGGCCGTCGGCGCTGATGTCGTGGTCGCGGCCGTAGTCGCGGTAGCCGCTGGTGCCGCTGCCCCGGTTCCCGGTCCAGGACACCGTCAGGTCGTAGCGGTGCGTCCGCCGCACGTTCATGCCCGCCTCCGCTGAGTCGCCGCCGTGCCGGATCGTCGGCACCTGACCTATCCCATCACGAACCGCCGGGCTGGCGCTGGCCGCCGATCACCGGGAGCAGCGGGCGGACGGTGCGCCGGGCGAGGCAGCCCTGCCAGACGCCGATGCTGTAGGCGGCGTCGTCGAGCAGGCGGGCGGCCACGTAGCGGACCGGGTCCAGCGGCGGCCTGCGGTCAGCCCAGTCCAGCAGCGGCGGAGCCAGGATCAGGGCCGCGACCGGCAGCCGGAGCTTCCGGACGGCGACGGCGGCCGGGATCGCGGCCGGCCACCAGGTGCGCGACAGCGCGCTGCCCAGCGGGCGGCCCGCGGCCAGGGTCCCGCCGCCGGCCAGCCGCGCCGCCAGCCCCCACGCCGCCCTCCCCGACGGGCGGCCGGTATCTCCCCCGGGCCGCGCGCGGGCCACGGTTTTGCTGCTGTTATCGGCGGCATCCGCGCACCTGCGCCCTCGGGGATCCGGCTGAGGCGATGTAAGTGGACGTTTGGGCACACCCCGGTGTGCCCAAACGTCCACTATCGCGCCCAAGCCGAGTCCGCCCGCTGGCTTCTTGCTGTTATCGCGGACCGGGGAATTCACTATCCGGTTCAGCACCTGC
>DASWUW010001174.1:0-3187 GCA_036406335.1 Trebonia sp. | reverse complement strand
AGCGGGCCGGGATGGCGGCGGGGATCTACGCGGCCAGCCCGGTGTTCGCGGCGGCGTTCGACCAGGCGTGCGGGCTGCTGGAAGCGGAGCTGGGCATTCCCGTGGCGGAGGTGGCGCTGGGCGCCGGCCCGGACGGGGCGGGTGACGCGCGGGCCGACCAGACCCTGTTCGCCCAGCCGGGGCTGTTCGCGGTGCAGGCGGGACTGGTCGCGCTGCTGGCGGCGGCGGAGATAACCCCGGCCGCGGTCGCCGGGCACTCGGTGGGGGAGGTGGCGGCGGCGTACGCGGCCGGGGTGCTGACGCTGGAGGATGCGTGCGCGCTGGTGGCGGCGCGGGCCCGGCTGATGCAGGTGCTGCCCGCGGGCGGCGCGATGTGCGCGGTCGCTGCCCCCGAGACCGAAGTGGCCGCGGCGCTGGCCGCGGCGGCCGCCGCCGACGGCGGCACTGACGGCGGTACGGCCGGGATCGCGGCGGTGAACGGCCCGGCGGCGGTAGTGGTTTCCGGTGACGAGGACGCGGTGCGGCGGGCGGCGGCGGTATTCGCCGAGCGGGGAGTGCGGACGCGGACGCTGCGGGTGTCGCACGCGTTCCACTCGGCCCGGATGGACCCGGCCCTTCCCGGGCTGAACCAGCTGGCGGCACGGCTAGTGCACGCGGCACCGTCGGTGCCGTGGGCCGGAGCGCTGGACGGAGAACTGGTCACCGCCCCGGACCCGGCCTACTGGGCGGCGGCGGCGCGGCGCCCGGTGCGGTTCGCCGACGCGGTCGCGACGCTGGCCGGCCGGGGCATCGAGGTGTTCCTGGAGATCGGCCCGGACGGGACGTTGTCGGCCCTGGGGCCCGCGATCGTCGAAGCGGAAAAAGACGACGAGCCAGGGGCGGCGTTCGTCCCGCTGCTGCGCAAGGACACCGGCGCCGCGCAGGCGGTCACGGCGGCCCTGGCCGCCGCGCACGCGGCCGGGGTGCGAATGGACTGGACCCGCGTCCTGGCGGCCGGCCACCGGGTAGAGCTGCCGACCTACGCCTTCCAGAACCAGCGTTACTGGCCGGACGCGGCCGCCGGCCCGGGAGAGGCGACCGGGTACGGCGCGGCGGCGGGCGGCGACGGCGCCGGATCGGCGTCGGAGGCACGCTTCTGGGCGGCGGTGGACGGCGGCCATCTGCGGGAACTCGCGGCGGCCCTGGAAATCGACGAGGGGCGGCCGTTCAGCCAGGTAGTGCCGGTGCTGGCGGAATGGCGGCGCCGGGAGCGGGGCGAACGGGCGTCCTCCTCCTGGCGGTACGCGGTGTCGTGGGTGCCGGCCGCTGACCCGGGGCCGGGAGTCCTGCCGGGCACCTGGCTGCTGGCAGTGCCGGAAGACACTGGCCCGCGGGTACAGGACGCAGCGGCGTGGTGCGCGGCCGTGCTGGCCGGCCGCGGCGCTACCGTGCGCTACGTACTGGCCGGCCGGGAGACGGCCAGGGAAGAGCTGGCCGCCCGGGTCCGCGCCGCCCTGGACGAGACCGCGGACACGGCGGCCGGGGACCCGGGGAATTCCGGGACGGAAGACCAGCCCGGCGAGAACGGGCCGGTGGCGGGCGTGCTGTCGCTGCTGGCGCTGGATGAGGCGCCGCTGCCGGAAGCACCGGGCGTCGCCGCCGGGCTGGCCGGAACGGCCGGGCTGGTGCAGGCCCTCAGCGCCGCCGGCCTGGCCGCCCCCCTCTGGGCGGCGACCCAGGGTGCGGTAGCGGCGGTGCCCGGCGACACCGTCAGCCGCCCGGCCCAAGCGCAGGTCTGGGGCCTGGGCCCGGTGGCCGCCCTGGAACTGCCGGAGACGTGGGGCGGCCTGGTCGACCTGCCGCCGGTCCTCGACGAGCGGGCGGGCCGCCTGCTCGGCGCGGTGCTGGCCGGGTGCGGCGAAGACCAGGCCGCGGTCCGCCCGGCCGGGGTATTCGGGCGCCGGATGGTCCGCGCGCCGGCCGCCTCAGCCGCGCCGGCCACCGAGCGGTGGGCGCCCTCGGGCGCGGTACTGGTGACCGGCGGGACCGGGGCGATCGGCGGCCACGTGGCCCGCTGGCTGGCGTCGCGCGGCGCCCCCAAGGTGGTGCTGGCCTCGCGTTCGGGGCCCGCTTCGGCCGGGGCCGCGGCGCTGTCCGCGGCGCTGGCCGGGGCGGGCGCGGCGGTGGAGGTCACCGCGTGCGACAGCAGCAACCACCACGACCTGACCGGCCTGGTGGCCCGGCTCGCGGCCGGGACCCCGCCGCTGAGCGCGGTGTTCCACGCGGCCGGGGTCGCCTCCGGCGGCCTGGTGCTGGACACCGCCCCGGCCGACCTGGCCTACGCCATGGCGGCCAAGGCGGGCGGCGCCGCGGCCCTGGACGCGGCCACCGCGGACCTGTCCCTGGAAGCGTTTGTACTGTTCTCCTCCGGCGCGGCCATCTGGGGCAGCGCCAACCAGGCGGGCTACGCGGCCGCCAACGCCTACCTCAACGCGCTGGCGGAGAACCGCCAGGCCCGCGGGCTGCCCGCGACCTCGATCGCCTGGGGCCTGTGGGGCGGCGGCGGCATGGGCGACGGCGAGGCCAGCGGCTACCTGGTCCGGCTGGGGCTGCGCGAGATGGACCCCGCCCCGGCCATGCACCAGCTGGCCCAGGTGCTCGACCGCGGGCAGCGAATGGCCACGGTAGCCGACATCGACTGGGATCAGTTCGCGTCGGTGTTCACCCTGCGGCGCCCGAGCCCGCTGATCTCCGCGCTGCCGGAGGTGATTCAGGCACTGGCGGCGGCGGAGTCCGACGCCGGGCCGGGTGACGGGGAACTGGCCCGGCAGCTGTCCGCGCTGCCCGAGCGGGAGCGCCAGCCGATGCTGACCGGCCTGGTCCGGGCCGAGACGGCGGCGATCCTCCGCTACCCGTCGCCGGACGCGGTCGAAGCCGACCTCCCGTTCAACGACCTGGGAATGGACTCCCTCACCGCGGTCGAACTGCGGAACCGGCTCAGCGCCGCCACCGGCCTGCGGCTCCCGGCGACGATGATCTTCGACCACCCGACGCCGGCCGCGCTGGCCGGGTACCTGCTGGCCAAGTCCGGGCTGCCGGAAGAAGCCCAGAGCCCGGTCTTCGACGTGCTCGACGAGCTGAAGACCGCGGTCTCGCGGATAGCCAGCGGCGACGCGGACCACCCGGCGGTGGTGGCGCGCATCGAGGT
>DASWUW010001173.1:0-4776 GCA_036406335.1 Trebonia sp. | reverse complement strand
TGCGGGTCTTCGAGCTGTTCCGCGGCGTCACCCACGGCGCCTGGGACCCCGAGGAGCACAAGTTCCACCTGTACACGGTGGTCATCGGCGACCAGACGCTGCACGCCACCGGGTACGCGATGGGCATCCAGCGCGACGGTGCCGAGGACGAGGCGGTGATCGCCTACTTCGGTGACGGCGCCACCAGCCAGGGAGTGGTCAGCGAGGCATTCTCCTGGGCCTCGGTCTTCCAGGCTCCGCTGGTCTTCTTCTGCCAGAACAACCAGTTCGCTATCTCGGCGCCGCCTGAGCGGCAGAGCCGGGTTCCCATCTACCAGCGGGCGAGCGGTTTCGGTTTCCCCGGGATCCAGGTCGACGGCAACGACGTACTCGCCTGCTACGCGGTGACCCAGCGGGCGCTGCGCACCGCCCGCGACGGTGAGGGGCCCACGCTCATCGAGGCCTTCACCTACCGGATGGGCGCGCACACCACCACCGACGACCCGACCCGGTACCGGCTGGCCAGCGAGCTCGAGACCTGGCGGCTGCGCGACCCGATCGAGCGCGTCCGCCGCTACCTGGCCCGGAACCACGCCGACGCGGGAGCCTTCTTCGAGCAGGTCGCGGTGGAGGCGGACGACTTCGCGGTCAAGCTGCGGGCCACGGTCCTGGCCCTGCCCGACCCGCTGCCGCTGGCGCTGTTCGACCACGTGTACACCGGCGGAAGCGCCATCCTGGACGCCGAGCGCGCGCAGTACGCGGCTTACCTGGCGAGCTTCGAGGAGCAGGGGGCCGCGCGATGAGCCGGATCACGCTCTCCCGGGCGCTGAACGAGGGACTGCGGCGGTCCCTGGAGACCGACCCCAAGGTCATGATCATGGGTGAGGACGTCGGCCGCCTCGGCGGCGTCTTCCGGGTCACCGACGGCCTGCAGAAGGACTTCGGCGAGCACCGCGTGGTAGACACCCCGCTGGCCGAGGCCGGGATTGTCGGCACCGCGATCGGGCTGGCGCTGCGCGGCTACCGGCCGGTCTGCGAGATCCAGTTCGACGGCTTCGTCTACCCGGCGACCGACCAGATCGTCAGCCAGCTGGCCAAGATGCACTACCGGTCGCAGGGCCACGTGACGCTCCCGTTGGTCATCCGCATCCCGTTCGGCGGCGGCATCGGCGCGGTCGAGCACCACAGCGAGTCGCCCGAGGTCTTCTTCGCGCACACCGCGGGACTGCGGGTGGTCGCCTGCGCCGACCCCGCCGACGCGTTTGCCATGATCCAGCTCGCGATCGCCTCCGACGACCCGGTGATCTTCTTCGAGCCCAAGCGCCGCTACTGGGACAAGGCCGAGGTCGACCTGGCCGCGCCGCTGGCCGGCCTGCTGCCGCTGAACCAGGCGCGCACCGTCCGCGCCGGAAACGACGTGACCCTGCTCAGCTACGGGCCGCTCGTCCGCAGCTGCCTGGAAGCGGCGCTGGCGGCCGAGGAGGACGGCCGCTCGGTCGAGGTGATCGACCTGCGCTCGCTGTCCCCGCTGGACATGGCGACGGTCAGCGCGTCGGTGAGCCGCACCGGGCGCTGCGTGATCGCCCACGAGGCACCGGTCTACGCGGGCCTGGGAGCCGAGATCGCGGCCCGGGTGACCGAGGCCTGCTTCTACCAGCTGGAGGCCCCCGTGCTGCGGGTCGGCGGGTTCGCCATCCCGTACCCGGTGGCCCGCGCGGAGGACCACTACCTGCCGGACCTGGACCGCATCCTGGACGCGGTCGACCGGACGTTCGGCTACTAGCCCGAGGGGAATGCAGCATGAACAGAGAGTTCAAGCTCCCCGACGTCGGGGAAGGCCTGGCCGAGGCCGACATCGTGGCCTGGCACGTCAAGCCGGGCGACACGGTGACCGTCAACCAGGTCATCGTGGACATCGAAACGGCCAAGGCGGTCGTCGAGCTGCCCAGCCCGTACGCCGGGACCGTCAGCGCCCTGCTGGTCGAGGAGGGCCAGACGGTAGACGTCGGTACCCCCATCATCGCGGTCGACGTGCCGGAACCGGAAAAACCGGCCGCGGACCGCGTCGACCCGGACGCCAAGCCGCAGCCTCCGGCCCGGCAGCCGGTGCTCGTCGGCTACGGGGTGAAACCGGGGTCGACCAGCCGCAGGCCGCGGAAGAAGCCGCCCACCCGGCCGGGCTCCTACCCGGCCACCCCGTCCGCACCGCCGGCCGGCGGGCCGTCCGGAAACCCGCCGTTCCCCGCCGGGATCAAGCTTCCCCCGGGGATCCCGGCTCCCCCGGGTATGACCGCTCCCCCGGGTGCGCCGAGGCGGACCGCGGCCAAGCCCCCGGTGCGGCGGCTGGCCCGGGATCTCGGGGTCGACCTGGGCGGGCTGGCCGGGAGCGGGCCCGAGGGCTCGGTCACCCGGCAGGATGTGGAGCGCGCCGCTGCGGTCAGCCGCCCCCGTTCGGCACCGGAAGAAGAGGTACCGGGCGGGCCGCCGCCGGCGGCGGACCTGGAGTCAACCCGGCCAGCGGCTCCCGCCGAGGAGCGGATCGCGGTGCGCGGGGTGCGCAAGCACACCGCCGCGGCGATGGTGGCCAGCGCCTTCACCGCCCCTCACGTGACCGAGTTCCTGCAGGTCGACGTCACCGAAACCATGGCCGCGGTGCGCCGGGCGCGCGAACTGCCCGAGTTCGCCGGGGTCAAGGTGTCGCCGCTGCTGTTCGTGGCGCGGGCCCTGCTTGTCGCGGTACGCCGGCACCCGATGATCAACTCCTCGTGGGACGAGAACGCGCAGGAAATCGTGGTCAAGCGGACGGTCAACCTCGGTATCGCCGTCTCGGCCGAACGCGGCCTGCTGGTCCCCAACGTGAAGGACGCCGGCGCCCGGCCGCTGGCCAGCCTCGCGCAGGCGGTCGACGACCTGGCGGCGACGGCCCGGGCGGGCAAGACGACCCCGGCCGACCTGGCCGGGGGGACGATCACGATCACCAACGTGGGCGTGTTCGGCGTCGACACGGGAACGCCGATCCTGATGCCGGGAGAGGCGGCGATCCTGGCCTTCGGACAGGTACGCGACCTGCCCTGGGTGGTCGCGGGCGAGCTGGCGGTACGCAAGGTGACCACGCTGTCGCTCTCGTTCGACCACCGGATCGTCGACGGCGAACTAGGCTCGGCCGTGCTCCGGGACGTAGGCTCGATGCTGGAAGACCCGGTTCGCATGCTCGCTTGGTCGTGACGGGGGGCTGAGGATGTCGCTGCGCACGTTCCGCAACGCGCTGATCGTTATGGGCGCGTTTCTCGCGGTGATCTGGATGCTGCAGGTACTCAACTGGTCGGACGGGTACCGGCTGGATGCCGAGTTCAGCATCGTGCCGGAGCACGTGAGCCGCCTGCCGGAGATCTTCACTGCGCCGTTCCTGCACGTCTCCTGGCAGCACATCGAGGGCAACTCGGTGCCGCTGTTCGTGCTCGGCGTGCTGGCCGCCTACCGCTCCGTCCCGCGCTTCCTGCTGGTCTCGCTGATCGTGGCGGTGACCAGCGGGCTGGCGGTATGGCTGTTCCAGGCCAGCAACGAGCCGACGGTGGGCGCGTCCGGGCTCGTCTTCGGCTACTTCGGGTACGTGCTGGTCCGCGGGTTCTTCGACCGGAGCCCCTTTGACATCGGCGTCGGCCTGGTGGCGGGCGTGCTCTACTGGACCATCCTGCAGGTCGCCCTGCCCGGCACGCCCGGGGTGAGCTGGATCGGCCACCTCGGCGGGCTGGCGGGCGGCGTGATCGCCGCCTGGGTGGTGCGGTCCCCGGCCCGGCCTCGCCGCCCCCGGGTGCCGGCCCGCGCCGGCGGTCCCGGAGCGGGCCGAAGCGTCGACGACATGCTGCGCGAGCTCAAGCGGGAAGGGCAGTAGGGCCGGCTAGAACGCGCCCTCGGGGATCTCCATCAGGTCGTTGCTGGCCGCCTCGACGATCTTGCGGTCGCTCTCCAGGCGCGGCAGCACCGTGGTGGCGAAGAACCGGGCCGCGGCGAGCTTGCCCGTGTAGAAGTCGCGCTCGGACTCCGGCAGCGGGCGGGCGCTGCCGGGCGCCCCGTTCTCCAGCGCGCGCCCGGCGACCTCGGCCTGGCGGCCGAGCAGCCAGGCGACCATCAGGTCGCCGAAGGCCAGCAGCACCCGCACGGACTGCTGCCCGATCTTGTAGATCTCCTCCGGCCGCTCCAGCGAGCCGATCAGGAAGCCGGTCATCGCGTTGAGCATCGCCTCGACCTGGGCGACGCCGTCGGCGATGGCCGCGCGCTCGGTCTTGAGACGGCCGTCGGAGTCGTCCCCGCCCTCCCGGTTGTCGCTGGCGAAGGACGTGACCTCGGCTAGCAGCGCCCGGATCGTGGCCCCCTGGTCGCGGACCACCTTGCGGAAGAAGAAGTCCAGCGACTGGATCGCGGTCGTGCCCTCGTAGAGGGAGTCGATCTTCGCGTCCCGGATGTACTGCTCGACCGGGTAGTCCTGCAGGAAGCCGGAGCCGCCGAACGTCTGCAGGGTCAGCGTGAGCATCTCGTACGCCCGCTCGGCCCCCAGGGCCTTGACCACCGGCAGCAGCAGGTCGTTGCGGGCCGCGGCGGCGCTGTCCGGCTCGCCGTTTTCCACCGCGACCTGCACCGCGTCCTGCTGGGTGGCGGTGTAGAGCACCAGCGACCGCATGCCCTCGGTGTACGCCTTCTGCAGCATGAGCATCCGGCGCACGTCCGGGTGGTGGATGATCGTCACCCGGGGCGAGGCCTTGTCGTTCTGCGTGGTCAGGTCGGGTCCCTGCACGCGGG
>DASWUW010001172.1:0-4728 GCA_036406335.1 Trebonia sp. | reverse complement strand
CGAGATCGCGCTGAACGTGCTGCTGGCCTCGCTGACGCTGATCTTCGTGCTCGCGGTGGTGCCGCTGCAGCCGATGGCCTTCTACTCCAACGCGCCGCAGACGCTGGTGATCCTGGTGGCGCTGATCGTCGCGCTCATCCCGACCACCATCGGAGCGCTGCTGTCGGCCATCGGCATCGCCGGCATGGACCGGCTGGTACAGCGGAACGTGCTGGCCATGTCCGGCCGCGCGGTCGAGGCGGCGGGCGACGTGAACACGCTGCTGCTCGACAAGACGGGCACGATCACCATCGGCAACCGGCAGGCCTCGGAGTTCATCCCGGTCGGCGGGGTCGCGGTCGCGGCGCTGGCCGACGCGGCCCAGCTGTCCTCGCTGGCCGACGAGACCCCCGAGGGCCGGTCGGTCGTCGTCCTGGCCGAGGAGGACTTCGGCATCCGCGAGCGGTCCGCGGCCGAGCTCCCCGGAGCGGTGTTCGTGCCGTTCACCGCGCAGACCCGGATGAGCGGGGTCGACCTGGCCCCCGGTCCTGATGACGACGCGCGCGAGGTCCGCAAGGGGGCCGCCGCCTCCGTCCGCAACTGGATCACCGAGAACGGCGGGACCGTCCCGGCCGAGCTCAGCCGGGTCGTCGACGAGATCTCCGCGGCGGGCGGCACCCCGCTGGTCGTCGCGGAACGCTCCGGGTCCGGCCCGGCGCGGGCGCTCGGGGTCGTCCACCTCAAGGACATCGTCAAGCCGGGCATCCGCGAGCGGTTCGCCGAGATGCGGACGATGGGCATCCGCACCGTCATGATCACCGGGGACAACCCGCTGACCGCCCGGGCGATCGCGGAAGAGTCGGGCGTGGACGACTTCCTGGCCGAGGCGACGCCGGAAGACAAGATGGCGCTGATCAAGAAGGAGCAGGAGGGCGGCAAGCTCGTCGCGATGACCGGCGACGGCACCAACGACGCGCCCGCCCTGGCCCAGGCCGACGTCGGCGTGGCGATGAACACCGGCACCTCGGCCGCGAAAGAGGCCGGGAACATGGTCGACCTCGACTCCAACCCGACCAAGCTCATCGAGATCGTGGAGATCGGCAAGCAGCTGCTCATCACCCGCGGCGCGCTGACCACCTTCTCCATCGCCAACGACGTGGCCAAGTACTTCGCGATGCTGCCGGCCATGTTCGCCGGGGTCTTCCCCGGACTGAACCAGCTCAACATCATGCGCCTGCACAGCCCGCAGTCGGCGATCGCCTCGGCGATCATCTTTAACGCGCTGATCATCATCGCGCTGATCCCGCTGGCGCTGCGCGGCGTCCGCTACAAGCCGTCGTCGGCCTCGGTCATGCTCCGCCGGAACCTGCTGGTCTACGGCTTCGGCGGGCTGATCCTCCCCTTCATCTGCATCAAGGGGATCGACCTCATCATCATGAACATCCCCGGATTCAGGTGACCTGGCTATGAACCGCCTTCCTTCTTCCCTGCGCCAGCACGTCGCCGCGCTGCGGCTGCTGCTCGCCTTCACCGTGCTGTGCGGCATCGTCTACCCGGTGGCGATGTGGGGCATCGCCCAGGTCGCGTTTAAGAATCAGGCCGGCGGATCGCTGGTCAGCTCTAACGGCAAGGTCGTGGGATCCTCCCTGCTCTGCCAGGAGTTCGTGGACGCCAAGGGCAACCCGCTGCCGCAGTACTTCCAGGTCCGCCCGTCCAACGCGACCAGCGGCGCCTCCACCGACTACGGCTGCGACCCGGGCTTCTCGGCCGCGGCCAACCTCGGCCCGAACAGCACTGACCTGACCGCCACCGTGAACAAGCTGAAGCAGCAGGTGGCCGTGTTCAACCACGTGCCGGCCGCGGAGGTGCCGCCGGACGCGGTTACCTCGTCCGCTTCCGGTCTGGACCCGGACATCTCCCCCGCCTACGCGGCCATCCAGGTCAACCGGGTGGCCGCCGCCCGGCACCTGTCCGCGTCCACGGTCGAGTCGCTGGTCGGCAAGTACACCGTGGGCCGGGACATCGGCTTCCTGGGCGAGCCCGGGGTGAACGTGCTCGACCTCAACATTGCCCTGAGTGAGCTCAAGAGCTAGCCCGGCCGCAGCCGAATGGGCCGCCGGCGCCTTCTCCGGGCCGGCGGCACATTCGCATCTCAAGTCGGAGACAGAGGACTGACACTCCGGAACATTCCAGGTAGTCTCTGCGTGCCGGCGCGCTGCTCGCCGGCTAGGCGGCACGGCGGCAGGGAGCATCAATGGAACCGCTATCCGCGGACGACCCGCAGACCATCGGGGAGTTCCGGCTGCACGCCCGGCTCGGCGCCGGCGGCATGGGGCAGGTCTACCTGGGCTTCTCTCCGGCCGGGCGCCCGGTGGCGATCAAGACGATCCACACCCAGTTCGCCCGGGACCCGGAGTTCCTGCAGCGGTTCAGCCGCGAGGTGGCGGCGGCCAGTTCGGTCAGCGGCATGTACACCGCGCCGGTGGTCGGCTTCGGCCTGGAAGACAGCCCGCCCTGGCTGGCCACCGCGTTCGTGCCCGGACCGCCGCTGGCCACGGTGGTCAGCCGGTACGGGTCGCTCCCGGAGCCGGCCACCTGGCGGCTCGCCGCCGGGCTGGCCGAGGCGCTGCGCGCGGTGCACGCGGCCGGGCTGGTGCACCGCGACCTCAAGCCGGCCAACGTGCTGCTGGCCGACGACGGGCCGCACGTGATCGACTTCGGCATCTCCCGGGCGTTCCAGGGCACCCAGCTGACCTCGGCCGGGATGGTGATCGGAACCCCCGGCTACATGTCCCCGGAGCAGGCCGAGGGCACCGTGTCGGGTCCGCCGAGCGACATGTTCTCCCTGGGCTGCGTGCTCGCCTACGCCGCCACCGGCGTCCCGCCGTTCGGCGACGGGTCGGCGGCGACGATCCTGTACCGGGTGGTCCGCAGCGAGCCGGACCTGACCGCCGTTCCCCCGGCGCTGCGCCAGCTCGTCGAGGCCTGCCTGAAGAAGGACGCAGGCCAGCGGCCGGACCCGACCCAGCTGATCGGCATGATCTCCGGCCTCGGCCCGGCGACGGCCGCGACCCTCGGCTCGTTCTGGCCGGAAGTCGTCTCCCGGGTGATCGCCGCGGAACAGGCCAGCGCGACCCCGGCCGGGGTGACGCCGCCGAGCGCGATGCCGGCCGCCTTCGCCGGCTCCGGCCTGATGCCGGGGGGGCAGACGGCGGGGACCGGCGGTTCGGGCGGTTCGTCGGGCTTCGCGGCGCCCGTCCCGGCCGACCGGACTCCCACGGCGCTGGCCACCCCGCCGCCCGGGCCGAACACCGGCGGCACGACCGGGCACGCGCCGATGATCTCCGACGGCTACTACGCGGCCGGCGCGGCCCAGGGCCGGGGCAACCCGGGCCCGGCCACCCCCGGCCCCTCGGCCCCGCCGTGGTCGCCGGAGCCGCAGGGGTACGCTCAGCCGCCGTATTCACCGCAGCCGCAGCAGACCGGGCAGGCTCCCCCCGGGCCGCTGAACGGGGCGCCGGCAACGCCTTACCCGGGGTACGCGGGACAGCAGGGGCCGGCGTCGGGGTACCAGGGTTCGGCGTCGGGGTACCAGGGTTCGGCGCCCGGGTATCCGGGGCAGGGGCCGGCGACTCCTTACCCGGGGCAGTCAGGCGGCGGCCCGGCTCCGTGGCCGGCTGGCGGTGCTCCCGGCGGTACGGGCGGTGCGAGCGCTTTGGGTGCGGCGGGCTCGCCGGGGGGCGACGCACTCGCTCAGTACACCGCCGGGCGCCGCAAGCCGATGACCAACGAGGTGCCCGCGATCGTGCGCAACGCGATCAAGGTCATGTACGCCGGCCTCGTCGTCACCCTGGTCGACGTGGTGCTCGGCGTGGCCGCGATCGGCCATTACAGCCACGACGCGGACGTGGCCAGGGGCCTCGACCCGGCCGTGGTGCAGAGAGCGGACCGGATGGCCGGCGTGATCGCGATCGGGGTCATCGCCGATGTCCTCGGCCTGGCCTGCTGGGTCTGGCTCGCGGTGGCCTGCCGTCGCGGCCGGGGCTGGACCCGGGTCGCGGGCAGCGTAGTCCTGGGCATCTACACGATCGTCACCCTGGTCGTCGCGTTCGGCACCAAGGGGGACCCCGGCGCCCGGTTCACCACCCTGCTGGTCTGGCTGCTCGGCGTGGCCGCGGTTATCCCGCTGTGGAGCGGGCAGGCCCGGGAGTTCTTCTCCGCCTGGCGCAAGCGCTGACCCCGGCACCGGCACTCCCCGTCGGTTCTGATTACTTCCCCCACTCCCCATCAGTTCGGACGGTTTTTCAACTTCTCATCATTTCGGTAGTGACCTAACCGGTCAACCGGACAGTGAACGGCTCTGGCCCAAACAACGCGAAGGTAACGCTGCAGCGGCCGGCATTGTCCGCTTCCCGGGTTCTCCAGTCGCCGAAGGCCCGTGATCGTGGGTCAAGAAGGGCGCATAGCGCCGCTTTTGGTCCACGATCACGGGAGCCGGGTCGAGGGTGACAGCCCTGGTCGTTATCGTCACGAGATGTGAGCCAGAGCCCGGATACTTTCCTGATGGCGGAGACCTTTACCCGTCAGGACAGGAACAAGTATCCGTGATCATGCTCTGGCCAGGCTAAATCCGCCGGTTTCCGGCGTGGCGGGCGGCGAAGACCAGTCGCTCCACCGCACTCCAGCCGGTCGAGGTGATCAGGTAGATCACCGCGGCGAGGGGGGCGAACGCCGCGATCAGCACCGTGA
>DASWUW010001171.1:0-5443 GCA_036406335.1 Trebonia sp. | reverse complement strand
AGTGGCGATGATCTTCCACCGGTAGCGGCGCCGCGGGTCGGCCGGCTGACGGGGCAGGTCCTGACCCAGCAGCAGGGCGAACCGGCCCCGCTCGGCGCGGGCGAAGCCGGAGGCGAACCGGACCGATGCGGCCATGACCGGCAGGCCCACGAGGGCCAGGGGGATCAGCCCGAGGCCGGCCACGTGATGGGTGAAGGCGAGCCAGGTGCGTGCCGACACCAGGCCGCGGACGAGAGGCATGCCAGTGACGCTAGGCGCTCGCGGGCCGCCCCGGCCAGACGGCCGGCCTACGGAAAAGGGGGGAGGCTAACCCCCGCACCCCCGCGCGTAGATGACAATTGCAGATGTGACAAACAGTGCGGAGCCGGACGGCACGAGCGGGACACCCGAGCTCGCGGTATCCGGGCTTACGGTCCGCTTCCGGGCGCTCACCGCGCTGGACGGCGTTCACCTGGCGCTGCGGGCGGGCGAGGTGGTGGCGCTCGCGGGAGAGAACGGGGCGGGCAAGACCACGCTGATCCGGGCCGTCGCGGGTGACCTGGCGCCGGTGTCCGGGTCGATCCGGGTCGGCGGGCAGGCGGTGGCGCCCGTGCCCGCGGCCGCGGCGCGGCTCGGGGTGCGCGTGGTCTGGCAGGACCTGGCCCTGGCGGACAACCTGGACGTCGCCGCCAACATCATGCTCGGCAACGAGCGCCGCCGGCACCTGTTCTCCGAGGTGGCGCTGCACCGGGACGCGGCCCGGCTGCTGGAGCGGCTGGAGATCCCGCTGCGGGACACCACCCGGCCGGTGCGGACGCTGTCCGGCGGGCAGCGGCAGATGGTCGCGGTCGCGCGGGCGATGGCGCACAACCCCCGGCTGCTGCTGCTGGACGAGCCGACCGCCGCGCTCGGCGTGCAGGAGGCGGCGCTGGTCGAGCGGCTCATCACCCGGCTGCGGGCCCGGGGCACCACCATCTTGCTGTCCTGCCATGACACCGAGATGATGTTCCGGCTGGCCAGCCGGATCGTCGTGCTGCGGCACGGCCGGGTGGCGGCCGAGGTCGCCCCGAGCGAGGTGCACCCGGACGACGTGGTCGCGCTGGTCTCGGGCCAGGCGGTGGACTCCTCCGCGCGCCGCCAGCTCACCCGGCTGCACGGCCTCGCCGGGCGGCTGGTCTCGTCCGACCCGTCCTCCTCGCTGTCCCTGATCCTGTCGGCGCTCGGCGCCGCCCTCGGCAGCGAACGCCTGGCCATCCACCTGCTCGAGGACGGCGAGCTGGTGCGCGCCGCGTCCCTGGGCATGCCCGGGACGCTGCTCGCCGCCTGGGCCCGGCTGCCGGTCGGCCCGGCGGGCGGGCCGGTCGGGCTCGCGGCCGAGAAACAGGTGCCGGTCGTCGAGGAGAACCTGCGGGCCGGCAACGGCTCCTGGCGGGTCTTCGGCGACCTGGCCCGGCCGGCCAAGGTCGCTAGTTCCTGGTCGCTGCCCGTGCTCGGGCCGGGCGGGCTGCTCGGCGTGATCACCGTGTTCCGCTCGATGCCGGGCAAGCCCCGCCGGGACGACCTCGACCTGGCCGCGCTCTACGCCGGGTACGCCGCCAGCGCCATCGAGCGGGACCGGCTGCTGGACCAGGTGACGGCGCGCAACCGGCTGCTCGAGACGATCCGGGAAGTCCTGCAGGTACTGGCGGGACCGGTGCCGGCCGACGCCGCGCTGCGCCTCGCGCTGCTCGCGCTGCGGCAGGGACTGGGCGCCGACGAAGTGGCGCTGGTCGCCTCGTCCGGCGGCGTGACGACCTGCCGCGGCTACGCGGCCGCGGCTGACGACGGGCCGGGCGGGCCCGCCGGGCCGGACCTCGGCATCCCCGCGGCCGCCCGGGAGGCCCCCGCGGCGCTGCCGGAGGCGACGGTAGAGGCTGCCCTGGCGGCGCTCGACCGCGGTGACCCCGACGGCGTCGCGGTGCCCGCCGCCAGCGCCCGGCCCGCGAGCGCGGGCACCCTGCGCACCGGCGGCGGCCAGCCCGGGCGCGGCCCCGGTGACCGGCACCGGTCGCAGCGGTACCTGTCGGTCTCGTTCGCCAGCCCCGACGGGCGGACGGTGCTGCTGGCCGGCTGGCAGGACAGCGCCCCGTCCGACGCCGCGGTGCCGGACGACGCGACCGACCTGCTGGAAGACGCCGCGAACTCGCTGCGGCTGGCCCTCGAGCGGGAGCGCGCGCAGCTGGCGCAGCAGGAAGCGATGGCGCTGCGGCAGTCGCGAGAACTGCAGCGCACGTTCCTGCGGCGGCTCAGCCACGAGCTGCGCACTCCGCTCACCGCGATCACCGGGTACGCGACCAGCCTGCTGCAGCGCGACGTGACCTGGGACGCGGACTCGCAGCAGCGGTTCCTGGCCCGCATCGCGGCCGAGTCAGCGCGGCTCGGCCGCCTGGTCAACGACCTGCTCGACTTCTCCACCCTCGAGTCGGGCATCCTGCGGCTGAACAGCGACTGGTGCGACATCCCGCTGGTGCTCGACGCGGCCCTTGCCGTGCTCCCGCCGGAGGCCGCGTCCCAGGTGACGACGGCGGACACGCCCGGGCTGCCGGTCATCTGGGCCGACCACGACCGGCTGGAGCAGGTATTCGTCAACCTGGTCGGCAACGCGCTCGGGCACAACCCGCCCGGGACCAAGGTCACGGTAACCGCGGCGGGCGGGCCCCACACGGTGACCGTGCGGGTCGCCGACGACGGCGAGGGCCTGCCGCCGGAGCTGGCCCGGGCCGTGACCGAGGCGGCCGGCCAGCGCGACCCGCGCTGGCACGATGTCCTCGCGGCGGGCACCAACCGGCCGCGGCGGCGCGGGTCGGGGGCGGGGCTGGGACTGTCCATCGCCAGCGGGATCGTGGCCGCGCACGGCGGCCGCCTCGAGCTCGAGCCGACGCGGCAGGGCACCTGCTTCCTGGTTACGCTGCCCATCGAGAAGACTGTCGCCGAGCTGCCGGGCGCCGCCGCCCGGGGCGGGCGGGCGGCCGCGGAGAAACCCGCGACGGCCGGCGGCGCGGCGACGACACCCCGTGGAGTGAAGGTACGTGACTGAGCAGATCACCCCGACCCGGGTACTGATTGTCGAGGACGACCCGAACATCGTGGACCTGATGCGGGCCAACCTCACCGTGCGCGGCTTCGACACGCTGGTCTCGTCCGACGGGAGCAAGGCCCTGGCCATGCTGGAGACCGAGCAGCCGGACATGGTGCTGCTCGACCTGATGCTGCCCGAGGCCGACGGGTTCGAGCTGTGCCGGCAGATCCGCGAGCGGTCGAACGTGGCCATCATCGTGGTGTCCGCCCGCGGCGGCGAGCGGGACAAGGTCACCGCGCTGAATATGGGCGCCGACGACTACATGACCAAGCCGTTCGGCATCGAGGAGCTGCTGGCCCGGATCCTGGCCACGCTGCGGCGCACCCGGCCCGCCGAGGCGGCGGGCGAGGCCGCCCCGTCGGTCATCGCCATCGGCGAGGTCGAGATCGACCTGGCCGGCCAGCTGGTCCGCCTCGCGGGCGAGGAGGTACATCTTACGCCGACCGAATTCGCACTGCTGCGGGAGCTGGCGCTGAACCGGGGCAAGCTGCTGTCCCGGGCTCATCTGCTGCGCCGGGTCTGGGGGCGCGGGTACGAAACTGAGACAGAGTACGTCCGGGTATACATCCGGCGGCTGCGGGCCAAGCTCGAGCCGCCGGGCAGCCCGGCGCTAATCGTCACCCAGCCGCGGGCCGGTTACCGAATCGCCGGGGACTAGTGCGTCTACCTTGGGCGATGCTGTTGTATGGTGTCGCTCGCGGATAGTGACTGCCAGATTAACGCCGGAGAAACAGTAGAGTCACAAATTGGTCTCGAATATTACCGTGACCGTACTGCTACCTAACGAGGATTAACACTTTTTTAACGGTTTTACGAAGGTGTTAACGCGAACGTTTCTCTGCGTAGTCCTAGCATTTCCGCCAATGGCCCGGTCATTTACGTCCGGGTTATACGGATCTGGTCTCGCACATGCCGCTTGCGGCATGTCTGAGTGAATGAGCGAGGTACACCGTTGTATTCCGTATCAGCACGTGCCGGCCTGACCGCGGCCGCCGCGGCAGCCGCGCTGCTCGTCGCCGCTGGCTGCAGCAGCTCCAGCAGCTCTAGCAGCAGCTCCGCGGCCGCCGGGACTTCCAGCTCGGCCGCGGCGTCTTCGCCGGCCGCGAGCGCGAGCGCGAGTGCGAGCAGCTCGTCCGCCGGGCTCTCGATCAGCGACCTCACCAACACCATGTCCGCGATGGCGCAGCTCAAGTCGGTCGCCGCCGCGGGCAAGGGGTCGATCGCGGTGATCCTGCCGGACACCGTCTCCTCCACCCGCTACGTCGAGTTCGACGCGCCGCTGCTGAAGCAGGCCTTCACCGCGGCCGGCCTCACCAGCGCGGACTTCACCATCCAGAACGCCCTCGGCAGCGCGGCGACTCAGGTGACCGACGCGCAGACCGCCATCACCAAGGGCGCGAGCGTGATCGTTCTCGACGCGCTCGACTCCGGCACCGGCGCGCACATCGAGACGCTGGCCAAGTCGCACGGCGTGGCCGTCATCGACTACGACCGGCTCACCCTCGGCGGCAGCCGCAGCTACTACGTGAGCTTCGACAACGTCAAGGTCGGCCAGGTCATGGGCCAGGGCCTGGTGTCCTGCATCGCGGCCTGGGGCGTCAAGAGCCCCAACGTCATCGTGATGAGGGGCGCGGCCACCGACAACAACGCGACGCTGTTCGCCCAGGGCTACAACGGCGTGATGGCCCCGTACTTCTCTTCCAAGAAGTGGGTGGACATCAGCAACCCGGCCGGGACCTGGGACCCGCCGACCGCGCTGTCTGAGTTCCAGCAGCAGTACACCGCGCACAAGAGCATCAACGCGGCGCTGATCCCGAACGACGAGAACGGCGCCCCGATCATCCACTACCTGCAGGGCCAGGGCGTGAAGGCCAAGACCTTCCCGACCACCGGCCAGGACGCCACCCTGACCGGCCTGCAGCACATCCTGTCCGGTTACCAGTGCGGCACTGTGTACAAGCCGGTCTTCCAGGAGGCGGAGGCCGCCGCGGCGCTCGCCGTCTACGTGCGGGCCGGCCAGACCCCGCCGTCCTCCCTGGTGAACGGCTCGACTCAGGACACCACGGCCAAGACCGCGGTCCCGTCGGTTCTGCTGAACCCGGAGTGGGTCACCACGACCAACATGAGCTCCACGGTCATCTCGGACAAGTCCGTGCCGGCCGCGCAGCTCTGCGCCGGCTCTTACGCGGCTGCCTGCAAGACCGCCGGGATCTCCTCGTAACCGCAAAGCACACCGCCTGTCTGGGGTGCGGGCCAGCCGGCCCGCACCCCGGACGGGTTCATCAGGCAGGATGTGACCGTGAACGACGCTGAGCCGCTGCTGCGGCTGCGCGGCATCGGGAAGAA
>DASWUW010001170.1:0-3301 GCA_036406335.1 Trebonia sp. | reverse complement strand
CGGGGAGACGCGGGCCGGGGGCGCCGCCCCGGACCCGGGCGCCGCCCGCGCCTAGCCGCGGCCGGGGCTGGGCCAGTGCGACCTGCCCGGCTACGCTGGTTACGGCGACTGCGGGGGACTTGTGGAATCCGGGACCGAACTTGCGGGCAGGTACCGCCTGGACAAGCTGCTGGGTCGCGGGGGAACGGGTGAGGTGTGGCAATGCCGCGACCAGCGTCTTAAGCGTGACGTCGCGGTCAAGGTACTGCTGGCGGCCACCCCTGGCCCAGACGGCGAGCGACGGTCCCGCCAGGAGGCGGAAAGCGCCGCCGGCCTGCATCATCCGGGGATCACCGTCGTGTTTGACATCGATCAGCACGAGGGACAGCTGTTTATCGTCACCGAACTACTGCACGGCCAGGACCTGGCCCGTCACCTGGCCCAGCATCCCGGCGGCCTCCCGGCCGGCCAGGTCATCGGCATCGGCACCGAAATCGCCGCCGCGCTGGCCTACGCCCACGGCCAGGGAATCGTACACGGCGGCCTGAAGCCGCTGAACATCTTCGTGCCGGACGCCGGCCCGCTGAAGGTCTGCGATTTCGGTATCGCCCGGGACCGGGAAGGCCAGTCCCCCGGCCCCAGTGTCGACTTGCACGCGCTCGGCGGCATCCTGTACGAGCTGCTGACCGGGCAGGAGCCGTTCTCCGGGCCGGGTCAGCCTGCCTTCGGCCACCAGCAGCTGACCGTGCCCCTGGTTCCCCCGGTTCCCCCGCAGGACCGCCGCCCCGAAGTGCCCGCCGCCCTCGGCGAACTGGTCATGGCCCTGCTGGAGCAGGCACCCGGCCGCCGGCCGCCGGATGCCGCAGCGGTCCTGGCCACCCTGACCCAGATCCGGGACCTGGCCGGTACCGCGTATCCGGGCCACCCGGCCGGCCGGGGCGAACCGCCGGGACAGCAGCGTGACCCGTTCGACCCCGCCGCTCTCATCCCCCGGGCGGAGAGCCCGCGGGTGTCGCCGGTACGGCCGGGACCGATGGTCGCCTGCACGTCACCCCGGCCGGGTCTACTCGACGTCTACGCGGCCGACCCGGCCGGACAAACCCGCCGCCGCATCGGCACGGCCGACGGGGATTTCTGGTCCTGGCACTTCCAGGGAGATCTCCCGCCGGCCACCGGGAAGATCGCGGCGCTGGCGGCCACCAGCAACCGCGAGCAGATGAAGATCAGTGCCGTGATGGACGGCTCCGTGTGCGTGAGCGAAGGCCTGCGGGACTGGCTGCGGCTGGAAGCCGCCCTGCCCGGCCTGACGGTCACCGACCTGGCCGCCGCGTCCGCTCCGGCCGGGACGCCCAACGCGAGCAGCGGCCAGACTTACTGGCTCGGCAGCGACGGCCAGGTCTGGCGGGCGGACGCCCGGACGCCGCTGCCGGTACCCGCCCCCGGGCCGTTCCACGCGATCGCCTCCAGCATGTGGGGCAAAACGGACCTAGATCAGGTCCTCCTCGTCGCTACCGACACCGACGTCCACTGCCGTTACTGGTGGGCCGGCGCCCGCGAGTACCGCTGGCGGGGCGTGCCGGCCAATATGGCCGGCCGCCCGGTCACGGATCTAGCCGGTGCCGCCCTGGCGGCCCGGCGCGTGGAGGTCTTCGCGCTGGCCGGCGACGGCAGCGTCTGGCAGAGCACCTTCCGGATCATCCTCGACGGGATACTCGACTGGTCCAACTGGGTGTACGTGCCGACTCCCCCGGGGCAGGTCACGGCGATCGCCGCGTGCCAGCTCGACTGGTCCCACGGAGCGCTCGTCGCCGCCACCAGCGACGGCGCGGTCCATTTCGGCGAGTACGAGATCGATGTCACCCGGACCAGCCTGTCCCGCTGGTCTCAGTGGGCGCCGGTCCTGTCCCCGCCGCAGGACTCCCGGTAGCGGTCGTTCATGGGACGGGTCATCTTCATGTGCGGGCCCGCCGGATCGGGGAAATCCACGGTCGCGCGCCAGTACGAGCAGCAGGGGATGACCCGGCTCTCCTTCGATCAGGAGGCCTGGTCCCGCGGCATCACCACGATGCCCCTTCCGCCCGACGTGCACCGTGACATCGAGCAGCTGCTGCGGGCCCGCCTGGCAGACCTGGTGCGGGCCGGATCAGACGTGGTACTCGACTTCTCCTTCTGGTCCCGCGCCATGCGCGACGACTACCGCCGACTGCTGCGGCCACTCGCCGTCGTGCCCGAGACGGTGTACCTGGCCACCGACCGCGCCACGGCGCTCCGGCGCGTGGCCGCCCGGGGACCGCAACGGGCCCGCCAGTCTCGGACCGCTCGACGGTAGCCAGAGTGTTACGGTAGCCAGAGTGTTACGGTAGCCAGGGTGTTACGGTAGCCGGGTGCACCACCGAACGGGGGAGTTCGCAATGTCCGCAGGCGCCAAAGACGATCCCTGGCCGCTCACCACGCCGCCGGGCACGTCCGCTTACACCATGTACCGCGACGAGGACGCCGACCCGCCGGCCCTGGTGTGCCAGGTCGGATCCACCACGCTGAAGTACCAGCTGCGGGCCATCGACGACCTGCACGCCTGGCTCAAGGACCAGGGTGACTGGGTCCCGCTCGGCGCGGCCGACGAGAACAAGCCGGCCGCGGACGGGACGGTCGAAGCCTGGGGCCGGTCCCCCGGCAACCCGGTCGGCGGCTGGTACGGCCTGCGCAAGGGTTACCGGGGCCGGTTCGGCATGTACCTGCCGCCGCTGCTGGAAGCGCTTGGCCTGGCCGAGGTCACCCACGACGCCCGGAACAACAAGATGCGCGCCCGCCCCTGACCCGTGCCAGCGCAAGTGCTCATTACCGCGTGGATTTTCGGCATTGCGTTGACGCGGCGGGACCCTGACCCCTACGCGTCCACGCAGTAAGACGCGGGCGGTACCGGCTGATCAACATCGAGTTCGACCGGAGGGCAGGAGCCACATGGGCATGAGCCAGCCGGACATCACCGCCCTTCCCCGCCTCCTCGCGGCCGAGGTCCTTCTCGCCGATCCGGAGGCCCGGCACGATGACGTCCTGAAATCCAGCCTTTACATTTGGCGGGAACGCCTTCAAAGCGGTGGCGAGGACACGTGAGACCGCAACACCACCGATCATTCTCTCTCTGCCATTAGTAAAAAGATGGTGGACGTTTAGGCACACCGGGAGGTGCCCAAACGTCCACTGTCAGCGCCTGCTCAGTCCCGGGGCGACTCGGCCGCCGACGTGCCTGCCTCAGCTGGCGCACCAGCCGACGTGCCAGCCGGACGGGCCTGGCGCGCACGCGCCGCCTGGGCGACAATAC
>DASWUW010001169.1:0-10167 GCA_036406335.1 Trebonia sp. | reverse complement strand
ATCACCCGGTCGTAGTGCTCGGAGTGCACCAGCGCCCCGATCTCAGTCGCCGGGTCGGCCGGGTCGCCCACCGTGACGCGGGCCGCACGGGAGGCGAGCCGGGCCACGACCGAGTCATACACGGACCGTTCGACCAAGATCCTTGATCCGGCCGTACAGCGCTCGCCGTTGAGTGACAGACCTGAGAACAGCGCGGAGTCGATGGCCGCGTCAAGATCGGCGTCGGCGAAGATGACGCAGGGCGACTTGCCGCCGAGCTCCATCGACAGTCCCTTGAGGTGGTCCGCCGCGAGGCGCATGATGACCTGCCCGGTGACGGTCTCGCCGGTGAACGAGATCAGCGGCACGTCCGGGTGCCCGACCAGGGCAGCGCCGGCCTGCTCGCCGAGGCCGTGCACGATGTTGAAGACGCCGTCGGGCACGCCCGCCTCGGTCATGATCTCCGGCAGCAGGGATGCGGACAGCGGCGTCCACTCGGCCGGCTTGAGCACCACCGTGCAGCCCGAGGCGAGGGCCGGCGCGAGCTTCCACGACTCCAGCATGAACGGGGTGTTCCACGGGGTGATCAGTCCCGCGACCCCGGCCGGGCGGCGCAGCACGTAGCCGAGCTGCCCCGGCTGCGAGAACGCGTCCTCGTGCTGGGCCACGATCACGTCGGCGAAGTAGCGGAAGTTCTCCGCCGCCCGCGCCGCCTGCCCCCTGGCCTGGGTGACCGGCAGCCCGGTGTCGAACGTCTCCAGCGCGGCGATGCGCGTCCCCCGGGCCTCGATGCCGTCGGCGACGCGGTTCAGGATCCGGGCCCGGGCCCGGGCGGCCATACCGGGCCAGGGCCCGCGGCCGAACGCCTCCGCCGCGGCGGTCACGGCCCGGGCGACGTCCTCGGCGTCCCCCGCTGCCGCCTGCGCGTACACCTGGTTGGAAACCGGGTCGGCGACGTCGAAGGTGCGCCCCGAGGCGCTGGGCCGGTGCCGCCCGCCGATGAGGTGCTCGATCTTCTCCGGCCGGTCCGGGCTGAGCTTGGCGCGGGGGTGCAGCTCGGTCACGAGCAGGTTCTCCAATCGTCGGCGGAACGGGGCGGGGCGGCGCCAGCGGCCTACCCGGCCACCTTGGCCACGGGGCCGTCGAGGACCGCGGCACCCGCCCGCAGCAGCGCGAGCGCCTGGGCCTGGCCGGCCTCGGACAGCGGCACCAGCGGCGGGCGGACGAAGCCGGAACCGATGAGCCCGGCCTGGGCCAGTATCCACTTGGCCGCCGCCGGGTTGGTCTCGGTGAAGATCACGTCGGTCACCGGGTGCAGCCCGAAGTGCAGGTCGCGGGCCGCTTCGAACTCGCCCGCCTGCCACAGCCGGTACATCCGGGCGGTGGCGGCCGGGGCCAGGTTGGCGGTGGCGGAGACGAACCCGGTCCCGCCGAGAGACAGCAGCGGCAGGCAGAGCAGCTCGATGCCGGACCAGACCAGCGTGTCCCGCCCGGCGACGTGCAGGACCCGGGAAAAGTGCTCGAAGTCCCGGGTGGTCTCCTTGACCCCGACGATGTTCGCATGCGCCCGGCGCAGCCGCGCCACCGTTTCCGGGGCGAGGTCGACCGCGGTCCGCGACGGCACGTTGTAGGCGATCAGCGGCAGGCCGGGGAACTCCCGGGCGATCACGTCGTACCAGTGGAAGAGGCCGTCCTGGGTCGGGCGGGCGTAGTACGGGGTGATGATCAGCACGGCGTCCGCGCCCGCGTCGGCCGCGACCGCGGTCAGCTCGAGCGTCTCGTCCAGCTGGGCCGAGCCGGTTCCGGGCACGAACGGCACCCGGTCGGCGATCTCGGCCGCCGAGCGAGATCCCGTGGCTGCCCGACTCCAGCTGCCAGCGGATCAGGCTCCGCAGTCCGTCTAGGTCGGGCGCGCCGTCCGCGGTGAACGGCGAGACGACCGGCGCGATCGACCCCCGGATGCTGGCCGGGTCGCTGCGGAACCTCACCGGCGGGCTCCCTTCCGCGCTGCCTGTCGGCGCGCTCTAGTTCAAAATCGTATATGACTTTGCCGTCCCGCGACAGCCCGCCGTCCGCGGCCGGGAAGTCAGGCGCCCGTCCGGGCCTCGCACCAGGCCTGGTAGCCCGCCTGCCACCGCTTCCCGAGGGGGTACAGGCCGTCCACGGACTCGCCCACGGCGACCATCTGGGCCGCGAACTCCTCCTGCAGTTCCTGCTCGGCGGCGTCCTGCGCCACCTCCAGGGCCAGGTGGGCGGGGATGACGATGACCCCGTCGCCGTCGCCGGCGATGACATCGCCCGGCGTGACGGTCACCCCGGCGCAGGCGATGACGGTGTTCACCTCCCACGGCACGTGCCGCCGGCCGAGCACCGCCGGGTGCGTCGCGCCGTAGTAGACGGGCAGGTCCATGGCCGCCAGGGCCTGGCTGTCCCTGATCGCGCCGTCGGTGACGATGCCGGCCGCGCCCCGGACCTGGGCCCGCAGCGCGAGGATGTCGCCGACCGTGCCCGCCGTCGGGTCGCCGCGGGCCTCGATCACCAGGATCTCGCCCGGCCGCACCTGCTCGACCGCGCGCTTCTGCGCGTTCAGCCCGCCGCCGGGCAGTGTCCCGCCGTACTGGGCGAACAGGTCCTCGCGGAAGGGCACGTAGCGCAGCGTCCGGGCGAAGCCGGCCATCTTCCGCCCCGGCTGGGTGGCGCGCAGCCCGTCCAGGGTGACGGAGTTGAAGCCGCGCCGGCGCAGCTGGGACGCCAGGGTCGCGGTGCTGACCCGGCCGACGGCGGCCAGCAGGCCATTCGGGGCCAGCGCGGCCGGCTCCCCGGCCCCGCGTGTCCCGAACGCGGCCTCGCGCTGCGCGTCACCGGCACTGGGCATCGCCCCGGGCGGGGACAGGTCGTAGTCCGCGTCCGCGATCGGGCTGCGCAGCCGGCCGGAGGACAGGAAGCCGGCTTCGCTCCCGGCGCTCGGCGCGGTCACCTCCACCTCGACCAGGTCGCCCGGCCGGACCACGGTGGACCCGGTGGGAGTACCGGTGAGGATGACGTCCCCCGGTTCGAGCGTGGTCAGCCGGGAGATGTCGGCCACGATCTCGGCGAAGGAGAACAGCAGTTCCTCGCCGCTGACCGCGTCCTGCGCGAGCTCGCCGTTGACCCAGGTCCGCAGCCGGACCCGCTCCGGGTCGACGGCCCGGGCGTCCAGCAGCCCGGGGCCGAAGGGAGTGAACCCGTCGACGCCCTTGAACCTGACGTTGCCGCCGCTGTCCGCGTAGCGCAGGTCGTAGACGCCGAAGTCGTTGGCGGCGGTGACCCAGCGCACGTGCGCCCAGGCGTCGGCGGGGGTGATCCGGCTCGCCCGGGTCCCGATGACCAGCGCGACCTCGCCCTCGAAGGCCAGCAGCGCGCACCCCGGCGGCCGCCGCACCGGGTCCCCGTCGGCGGCCAGCGTGCTGGGCGGTTTCAGGAAGTACGACGGCCATTGCGGCAGGCGGCCGCGCTCCATCGCCCGGCTGCGGTAGCTCAGGTGCACGGCCAGGATCTTCGACGGCGCCCCGTGGTCGGTCATCGGAAAGCTCCGTGTCCTGTCATGAGAAAGCTCGGTGCTCGGTCATCGAGAAGATCGTATATGAACGGACGGCGCGGGCAAAGAGCGCCGCACCGTATCCGGTCCCGGACCGCACCCGGTGCCGCCCGCGCCGGGCGGCGGTGTTCAGGGCCGCCGGTCAGGTTTAGCCGAGAAAGCGGCCAGCTGGTTTCGGTATCGTCGGGGGGCGGCATCGGTCCGGCCGCATCTCTGGTTGTCCTGAGCGAAGGAGCGCGCGTGAAGCTGCTGGTGACAGGCGGGGCTGGCTACATCGGCGGGGTGGTCACCCACGCCCTCGTCGACGCGGGCCACCAGGTGACGGTGCTGGACGACTTGTCGACCGGCTTTGCCGAGACCGTGCCGGACGGCGTGGCGTTCCACCGCCTTCCCGTGCACCAGGTCGGCCAGGTGCTGACGCCGGACTCCGGGTTCGAGGGCGTGCTCCACTTCGCGGCCAAGATCGAGGTCGCCGAGTCGGTGGCCCGGCCGGACCTCTACTGGGATGTCAACGTCGGCGGCACGATGGCGCTGCTCAGCGCGGCCCGGGTGGCCGGAGTGCAGCGGCTGCTGTTCTCCTCGACCGGTTCGATGTACGACCCGCGCAGCGTCGCGCCGCTGCCCGGCGGCGGGTTCAGCAAGCTGGCCGAGGACGCCGTCATCCGCCCGGCCAATCCCTACGCGGCGACCAAGCTCGCGGTCGACCTGATGCTCGCGGGGGAGTGCGCGGCGTTCGGCCTCGGCGCCGCGTCACTGCGTTACTTCAACGCCTCCGGCGCGGTCGGCCGGCTGGGCGAGCGGCACACCCCGGAGTCCCACCTGATTCCGATCGTGCTGCAGGTCGCCGGGGGCAAGCGCGACCAGCTGATGCTGTACGGCGACGACTACCCGACCCCGGACGGCACCTGCGTCCGCGATTACATCCACGTCGCCGACCTGGCCACCGCGCACCTGCTCGCGCTGGGAGCGGTTACCCCCGGCCGGCACGAGATCTACAACCTGGGCAACGGCGACGGCTACAGCAACCGGCAGGTCATCGAGGCGGCCCGCGAGGTCACGGGCCGCCCCATCCCGGTCAAGCTGGCCCCGCGCCGGCCGGGCGACCCGGCCGCCACGGTCGCCGCGAGCGACAAGGCCCACCGCGAACTGGGCTGGCAGCCGGCCCGGCCCGCGCTTCTCGACATCATCGCCGACGCCTGGGCCTTCCACCAGTCAGTCTGGTAACCGCTTTCCCGGCCCGATAACAGCAAGAAGCGCCTGATGCTGGTAATGTCCGGGCATGACCGTGCCTGACCGTGGACTCCTGCATCACGTCGAGCTCTGGGTGCCCGACCTGGCCCGGGCGGCCCGCGAGTGGGGCTGGCTGCTCGGCCGTCTCGGCTACGCGCCCTACCAGGACTGGACGGCCGGGCGCAGCTGGCGCCTCGGGTGCACCTACCTGGTCATCGAGCAGTCGCCCGCCATGACCGCACCCGCCCACGACCGGCTGCGTCCCGGGCTCAACCACCTGGCGTTCCACGCCGGAACCAGGGAAGACGTCGATGCCCTGGCGGCCGCCGCCCCGTCCCGCGGCTGGACCCTGCTGTTCCCCGACCGTCACCCCCACGCGGGGGGCGAGCAGCACTACGCGGCCTACCTGGCCAGCACCGACGGCTTCGAGGCGGAGCTAGTCGCCGCCGACCTGTAGGAGCGCCTCATCCGGGCCAGACCTGACGGGCCAGGCGGACCACGAGCTCGAGCTTGGCCCGCTGGTCCGCGGGGGTCACCGGGTTGGCGATCGGCACCGAGGCGAAGCCGCACTGAGGGGACAGCGCCAGTTCGTCGAGGGACTTCACGTGCACGGCTTCCTCGATCCGGGACAGGACGGCGGTGTCGTACTCCAGCCGGGGCGACTTGGTGGTGATCAGGCCGAGCACGACGACGGTGCCGTCCGGGACGTCCGCCAGCGGGGTGAAACCGCCCGCGCGGTCCGAGTCGTACTCCAGCAGCAGCCGGTCGACTCTCAGCCGGGGGAACAGGGCGGCGGAGACCGCCCCGTACCCGCCGGCTGAGTGCCAGGCGCCGGCCGGGCCGTTGCCCCGGCAGACGTGCAGCGCGGAGGTCACTCTGGGCAGGCCGTCGAACAGGGAACTGTCGAGCGCGGCGTCGAACGCGAGCTCCGCGTCCGGGTCGCGCCCGCCCGCCCGCAGGGCGGCGACGGTGTCGGGGTCGCACAGCGAGCCGTAGTTGGGCGCGTCGAGCTGAAGGTAGTCGCAGCCCAGGTCGATCAGCTCGTGGGCGACCGCGCGGAGGTAGTCGCGGATCTCGGTGAGAAACTCCTCGGGGGAGTCGTACCCGGCGGCGGCCGAGAGCCGGGGCGACCAGTAGCGCCGGTGGTAGCTGGGTGCGGGCAGGGTGAACTTGGTCCGGGTGGTGGCGTAGCGGGCCAGGAAACCGTATTCGGCGGCCATGTCGCCGGTGCGCCGCGCGGTCGCGACCCGGCGGGTCACCGCGGGGTAGCCGCCGCTGCGGCCCTCGGAGCGGGCGCTGGCGCCCGTGCTGTCCGCGCCGAAACGCCCCTCGGTCGCGCCTCGCCAGTTGAGCGGCGGCTGGCCGCCGGCGGACGCGAACGCGTCGACGAACCGGGGGGTCTGCGCCCACGCGGTGCGGCGGACCTCGCCGTCGGTGACGACGTCGAGGCCGAGCTCTTCCTGAAGCCTGATGGCGTCGCGGACCGCGTCGCCGAGCAGGGCGTTGTCGGCCGGGGAGGAACGGCGCGCGGCGCGGACCACCGCGTCATCCCGCAGCAGGCTGCCGACGATCTCGGCCCGGGGAGACTCCCTCCGGGACTCTTCCGGTCGGGCGGCCTCGCGCGTGGCGGCGCTTTTCGGGTTCACCTGGTCCTCCGGCTCGACTGGTCAGCGAATCGTGCCGGGCGCGGGGGTCTCCCGCGGCGGCTGGGCAGGAAAGATATCTATCGTGTCTTTCCCGACAGGAAGCCGAATGATCCGGTCAGCGGAACGAGGTGGTCGTTGCGCGGCCGGTAGCGCTCACGCTAGAAAGCGCTCAATAGCCTGTCAACACCCCGTTAAGCGCCGATCGAGAAATTGTGCCCGGCGGGCAGCGGCCCGTTCCGGCGTTGCCGGTGCCGCCCGTTACCGGATCAGGGCCAGCAGGCAGGGCGGGTCTCAGGGGTGGCCGATGACGCCGGGGGCAGTCGACGGCGGGGTGCCGAGCCGGTCCAGCAGGTTGGTGCTCCAGACCAGGATCGTGAACGCCTGGACCTGGTAGGTCCGGTCCGGCGGCCCGCCCAGGGCCAGGATCTCGCCGTACGGGATCAGGTCGGCGCTCCCGTCGGCGGTCCCGGTCACCACGAAGTTGGCGTAACAGGCACCCGGGTCGTACCAGGACGCCGCCGACTGGTAAAGCCGGGGCACCGCGATGCCGCCCGGCTGCGGGAGCTGGAACGCCAGGCCGTAGGGCGCTCCCGGCGCACCCAGGCCCGAGCGGATATTCGGCCCGGGTCCGGCCGGCACGGGCCAGGAAGCCGCGAGCACCCGCACGGTCCGCCCGCTGTCCAGGGTGGTCAGGTTGCTGTCCGTAAACGTGCCGAGCCCGCAGGTCAGCCGGTGTGCGGCGAGCCAGCTGGCGAGGGGCTGCTCAGGGTCGGCGGCGGCCGGCTGGGCCGTCCCGTAGCCGAGCGCGGCGAGCTGGCAGACGCCGGCCACCGCGAGTGCCGCCACAGCGGGCCGGGTGCGAGCCCGCGGGCCGAAGACCCGGCCCGCGAGGACCGCGCCGAAGGGCAGCAGCGCCGCGATCTCGCGGGTATCGAACGGCGTGGCCGGGATGACGCTGGCGACGAAGCCGGCCAGGTTGACTACGACCGCGACGGCTAGGACGTCGCTCACCAGGTCGTGCTGGCTGGGCACATGCCAGACGACCACGGCGAAAGCGGCCACTGCGAGGGCGATGCCGGGCGCGTGCAGCCAGGCCAGGACCGTCTGCGTTCCGTGCGGCGCCGACGTGGCGTCCGCGCCGAACAGGCTCAGCACCCCGTGCCAGGCCAGCGACAGGTGCCCGGGCACGCCGCCCGGCGTGGTCAGCGCGGTCTTCACCGGCAGGAGGGCGAACCCGCCGGAACGGCCGATCAGCCGCAGTGCCAGCAGGCCGGTGCCGGCCGACGCGCCCGCGGCGACGGCGAGCGACAGCTTGAAGCGGCGGGCGGACGCCCGCCGTGTCCAGGCGGCGTGCAGCAGCCCGCCGAAGGCGAGCGGCACGACCGCGTCCACGATGGTGATCTTGTCGGCGACCACCGCCGCGGTGAGCAGCAGGCCGGTCGCGAGGGGAGTGAATCGGCGCTGGGGGGCTTGATCGAGGAGCAGGAAGGCCCCCAGGATGAGTACCTGGGTGCCGAGATGGTCAGGCTGGGCCAGCAGTACGTGCACGCTGTTGCCCAGTTGCGGCGCGGCCAGGATTCCGGCCGTGATCAGTGCGCGGGCCCAGCCCTCGGTGCCGCGGGCCCGCCCCCGTGCGAGCAGCGCGGCGAGCAGGACGAGGAGCGTGTAGGTGAGGGCGGCAGCCGCGTGCAGCACGCCCGGCGCCAGCCCGTGCACCAGTTCGACCACGGCGTACTCGGGCAGCTCGGTGGTGTAAAACGCGACGTCGGTGAGCGTCCAGCCGTGCAGCAGCCAGTTCCCGTGCAGCATGTCCCACGCCTCGAGGGCGTTGGAGGCGCCGTCCGATCCGCCGGGGAATGTCGCCGACAGCCGCGCGTAGCACCAGAAAAGAACCGCGCAGGCGGCGCTGACCGCGACCACCGCTACAACCTGGATCAGCCAGCGGGCTCGCTGCCGGCGCGGCGACGACTGTCGTGCGCGCTGCCGGAGAGGTCCCGCGAACTTGACGGCCACCCGATCAAGCTAGCCTACGTTAAGCGACCAATTGATCGCTAGCGGTGATATCGACTAGCGTGTTGACGACCCGGCCTGCCCGTCCGGACAGCGGTGCTGGCCCGCCGCCCGCTATTCGGGGACCGACAGCGACAGCCCGAACTGGCCGGCCTCGTCGGTCCACCATGAGCGCAGCGCCAGGCCCGCGGCGGCCAGCTCGGCCCGGACGCCCGCTTCCCGGAACTTGGCCGAGACCTCGGTCCGCATTTCCTCCCCGGCCGCGAACTGCACCGTCAGCCCGAGGCCGGGCACCCGCACGGACTGCGCGGACCCCGCCCGCAGCCGCATCTCGATCCACTCGCGCCCGGCGTCCCAGACCGCGACGTGCTCGAACGCGTCCGCGTCGAAGTCGGCGCCGAGCTCGGCATTCAGCACCGCCAGCACGTTCTTGTTGAACGCGGCGGTCACCCCGGCGGCATCGTCGTAGGCCGGGACGAGGACCGCCGGGTTCTTGACCAGGTCCGTGCCCAGCAAGAACGCGTCCCCCGGGCGCAGCTGGGCCCGGACCCGCCGCAGGAAGGCCGCGCGCTCGTCCGGGACCATGTTGCCGATCGTCGAGCCCAGGAACGCGGCCAGCCGCGGCCCGTCTGCAGGCGCCGGCCCGCCGGAATCGGCGGACAGGCCCAGGTAGTGCTCGAAGTCGGCCACGACGGCGTGTACCGCCAGGCCCGGGTACTCGGCCGCGAGCGCGTCCCCGGCCAGCTGGAGGGCTGATTCGCTGACGTCGACCGGCACGTACTCGCGCAGCGGGCCCGCGTCGCGCAGGGCGGACAGCAGCAGCCGGGTCTTGTCCGACGAGCCCGAGCCCAGCTCGACCAGGGTGGCGGCCCGGGTGAGGGCCGCGATCTGCGGTGCGACGGCCTGCAGGATGGCGCGCTCGGCCCGGGTCGGGTAGTACTCCGGCAGCCCGGTGATCTTCTCGAACAGCGCGCTGCCCTGCTCGTCGTAGAACCACTTCGGCGGCAGCGACTTGGGGGTGGCGGTGAGTCCGGCGCGGACGTCGGCCCGCAGCGAGTCGGCGCGGTAGCCGGGCGGCAGCCGGTGCTCGATCGTGGTCATGCGGTTAGGGTCCCTTCGGTGCGGAGGTCCTGGATGGCCGGGAACGGGCGGCCGGCGGCGCTCAGCGGGCGGGTACGCACCGCGCGCGCGGTGGCGGTGAGCAGGCACCGGTCCGGAACCTCGGTCCAGCCGGCCTCGTCGTCGTCCGGCTCGGACGCGACGGTGACCGCGTCGTCCGTCTGCCGGTACCAGAGCGAGTCGCCGTACGCGGTCGCGGCGACCGACCGCCCGTCGGTGAGCAGGAAGTTGAACCTTCCCGTGCCTCCGGCCGCCGTGACGGCGGCGACCGTCTCCTCCAGCGCCGCGTCCATGGCCCGTCCGGCCCGCAGCCGGCCAAGGGTCAGCGCCCACAAGAAGGCGGAGTCGACCATCGCTTCCAGCGACAGCAGCGCGGCCGGGGCGCCGTCGAGCGCCGCGGCCGACTCCGGCCAGCCCTCCAGCCGCCCGTTGTGGCTGAACAGCCAGCGCCCGTGCCCGAACGGGGCGGCCGCCTGTTCCCCCGTCGCCGTTCCCGCGGTGGCCGAACGGACCGCGGCCAGCACAGCTGCCGACCGGGTGACCCGCGCGATGTCCGGCAGTGACGGGTCGCCCCAGACGGGTACCCCGCGCCGGTAGCGGGCCGGG
>DASWUW010001168.1:0-6703 GCA_036406335.1 Trebonia sp. | reverse complement strand
GCCGCAGGCACCCCCGGCCCCGGCCCCGGCCCCGGCTGCGGCGGCGGCACCGCCGACGGTGGTGGCCGGACCCGCCTGTGCCTCGTGCTCGACGACCAACCCGGCGGGGGCCAAGTTCTGCATGGGCTGCGGGCAGGTGCTGGCCCCGGCGGTCAAGCACTGCACCGAGTGCGGGAACGAACTGCCCGGCGCGGCGAAGTTCTGCGCCAACTGCGGTACCCCGGCCGGCTGACCCGGCCGCGACGGCGGCCGGGCGGCTAAGTCCGCGAAGCACCACCGGCGCCCGTAACACCAGCACCAGGGATCGCTAACCCCGCCTACGGGCCAGCGGTCCCTGGTGGCGTTTCCGGTCCCGTCCCGCTCGCGCTGCACTGATGACCAAAGGAGCACACCGGGGCGCTCGCAAGGAGCTACCTTCGTCAGGTGGCCGATATCACGATGTTCGATACAGCGCTGAACAACCAGTTCCCGGCCGGAGCGGCGGCCTATGCCGGGTACGTGGACGGCGGCATCGGCAACCAGCCTAACTACGCCTACATCGTCAGCGCCTTTCCCCAGGCCCAGCACCTGTCGATCGCACTGTTCGCCAGCAACAACGCGGACGTGCTGGACGTGGAGGCGGGCGCGTCCGCGCCGTCCGACATTCCCGGCTGGTACGCCCGGCAGGTAGCACGCGGCAGCGCGCGCCCGGTCATCTACGCCAGTGCTTCCACCATGAACGCCAGCGTCCTGCCGGTGCTCAGCGGGGCCGGGATCGCCCGGGCCAGGACGCGGCTGTGGACCGCGCACTACGGGGCGGGCGAGCACATCTGCGGCCCCGGCAGCTGCGGCGCGCTCAGCATCGACGCGGACGGCACCCAGTGGACCTCGAACGCGCGGGGCCTCGTCCTGGACCAGTCGCTGCTGCTAGGCACCTTTTTCACCACCATCCCGACCACAAAGCAGCCCAATTCGGAGGCGGAATTGCAGTCAGGCCAGCTCAACAACGGCCACGGGGTGTTCACCGTGATCGCCGTCCCTCCGGGCACCGCGAGTCGCATCGCGCTCGGGATCGACAACCACGCCCAGAACGTGCCGGTCGTCCAGCTGCGGGTGGCGTTCTTCGACACCGCCTGGGACGTGCACCCGGACGTGGTCATCGACGGCAACAAGGGCCCCGGGGTTCTCTCCTTCTCGGCCAAGACCGGCGTGGTGTCGGTCCGCCGCAACGACGCGGGCACGGCCGCGGTCGGGTACGTCGTCTACTAAGCGCCCGGCGGCCTAACCGGTTCTTCCGCCGCCCGGGCCCGGGCGGCCGCGTACTCGGCCGGGTGGTTAACGTTAACCAGGGAATCGAGGCCGGGATCGGCGGCCGCCAGCGCGGCGCCGGCCAGCAGCCGGGCCTCGTCCAGCCGGGTCACCGAGCACGCGGCGAAGAGGTCGGCCGGACGCAGCCGGCCGGACGCCACCAGAGCGTCGGCCAGCGGGGCGAGCGCGACGCGGTAAGCGGCGGCCAGCGGCTGAGCGTGCCCCCGGGCGACCGGCAGGGCCACGTCGGCGCGGTCCTCCGCGAGCAGCGCGAGGACCCGGCGGATAAACGCCGGGTGCAGGAACGGCATATCGGTGGCGGCGGCGAACGCCGCCACCGGGGCCGGTCCGTCCGCGGCCGCGCCCGCCGCGGCCAGCGCGGCCAGCCCCGCGGCGATCCCCTGCAGCGGCCCCTTTTCCGCGCGGGGGTCTTCGACCACGATCGTCGCCCTCGGCAGTCGGGGCAGTGACTGCCCGGCCGCGCGCACTACCACCACCGGGCCGCCCGCCGCCTCGGCCAGCACCGAAACCGTCCGGTGGAGCAGGGTGCCGCCGCGCCATTCGAGGGCGGCTTTCGGGGTACCCATCCGGGATGAGCGCCCCCCGGCCAGCACAACGCCCGCGGTCGCCGTCACCTGATCAGGATACGGCGGCCGCGGGCGCGAACTTAAGTGCTGGCCGGGTTAGGCGTACTTCTGCACCATCGCGCCGAGCGCGGGCAGCGCCGCCTCGATGTTCTTGCTCGCACCGCCGCGCACCATCTGGTACGTCTTGACCACCGCGGCCCGGCCGGAGCCCTTGGCCATCTCGTCGGTGACAACCAGCAGTGACTCGGAAACCTCGGGGCCGCGCTTGGCCAGGTAGTCGCCGAAGTCGGCGCCGCCCGAGGTGCTGAAGTCAGCCCAGTACGGCTCGAGCTGGTGCACCATGCCCGGGAGCATGGCGGTCACCGCGTGCTCGTAGTAACCCGGGGCAAACGACTTGACCGCCTTGTAAGCACCCTTGAGCGGGGCGGCGGTAATGCCCTTACTGCTGATCTCGCTGTCGACGAGCGCCTGCGTGTCGGCGACGACGGACGGACGCGGGGTGTTCTCGGGGGTGAGAAGCAGCTCCTGCAGCGTGGTCAAAGAAATCTCCTTGAAGGGGCGTGATAGATAGACAAACTTTTCGCTGGCTACGGTACTGGGCGAACCAGGCGCAGAGGGGGCATTTCACCAGACGGTAACCGAAAGCGGGGGCAGCGCCGGCCGAACGCCTTCGCACCCCGGCGAGGGCGCCAGAGTAGCGCCGGAGTGGCTCCGCCAGCTGACCGTAGCAGTGTGGCAGGCTTGCCCCCGGAATCATCCGGTTCCTTTTCCCCGGGAGTGCATCGGCGATGATGGGCAGGGATCACGCGCTTACCGGCGCGTTCGTGTTCGCCGCGCTTGCCCCGTCACTGCACGTGCGGGAGGCCTACCTGGCGGCCGGAATAGTCCTCACCGCCGGGGCCGGCGTCCTGCCCGATATCGATCACCCGGACTCGACGATCTCCCGGTCCTTCGGGTTCCTCACCGAGTGGTTCGCCTGGCTGGTGGACCGGCTCTCCGGCGGCCACCGGCACGGGACACACAGCCTGCTCGGCATCGCGGTCTTTACCGCGGCGTCCTACGGCGCGGGCGTCTACCAGCTGTCCGAGCCGAGAAAGGTGGCGGCCGGGCACCTGCTGTTCTCCTGGCACTTCGTGCCCGCCGCGCTGATCCTGGCCCTGCTGTACTCGTCGGCACTGCGCGCGCTGCATATCGGCGGCCACTCCGGGGACCTGATCGGTATCGTCGCGGCGGCGCTCACCGTCTTCACCGGCGCCGACCTGACCCAGCTGACGGCCGGGTCATGGCACGTGCCGCTGCTCGCGACGGTAACCGCGCTGGGCTGCGCGGCCCACATCGCGGGAGACGAGCTGACCCACGGCGGCTGCCCGCTGTTCTGGCCGGCCAGCATGCACGAGTTCCACCTGCTGCCGCGGCCGCTGCAGATCACCACGGCGAAGCTGTGCGAGACCTGGGTGATCTTCCCGCTGCTGTCCGTCGGCCTGGCGGTCGCAACCTGGCATGCCACCGGCCACCCGCTGTCCGTCCCTAAACCGTCCAAGTGAGCGGTTAAACCGGGCGCTCGCTAGCGGACGACCTCGGGATCGCGCTCGGCGGCGCCTTCAGCCGGGCCTTCGACGGTGCCCTTCGCCGCGATCTCCGCGTTAGGGTCGCCCGCGAAGGTGCGGTGCAGGGCGGCCCAGAGGCCGGGCGCGGGCTCGTTGCGCTGGTAACCGAACCGGTGGGACCAGCCGTCCGGCACGTTCAGGGGCCTGATGACCTTAGCCGGGCTGCCGCCGGCGAAGGAGTTCGGCGGGATGTCCCGGCTCACCACCGAGTTGCCGCCGATCACCGACCCGGAGCCGATCGTCACCCCGGGGAGAATGGTCACGTTAGCCGCGAGCCATACGTTGTCCCCGATGATGACGGGGCTCTGGTAGAGCGGCGTACCCGGCTCGAACTCGTGCCGGTTGTCGTCGATGATCGACACGTTCGGGGCGAACATGACCTTGCTGCCGATCCGCACGTCGTGCCACACCTCGATCGACACTCCGCCGTTCATCGCGACATTGTCGCCGACCGTCAGCCGGGCGCCGTCCGCCACCGAGATCCACACCGGCGCCGGCTCGCCCAGCGCGGTAAACCGGTCACCGAAGACGGCCTCGCCCCGGATGCGCAGCTGGACCTTCCCGCGGATATTCGGGAACCGGCCGAACCGGGCCATGGTGCATTTGGTCCGCAAGTACCCGCGCCCGACCTGGGTCAGGAAGTGCGAGGTGTCGTACGTCCGCAGGTATGCCCGCAGAAAATTTCCCATAGTTTCCCGCCACTAGTCAGGTCAGGCCGTCAGGGGTCCGGCGGCCGCTTGCGGGCCGCTGCGGCCAGCGCTTTCGCAGTATCGTCCCACGCCGTACGGGACAGACAGGCCGCAGTCGCCAGATAGGGGCCCGGAAGGTGGGATGTCCCACTATGCACCCCCCGCGAAAACGCCACCCGGGCGGCGAACCGGCGGATAGCCTGATACAGCCATGAATGCCCAGCAAAGCTCAGGAGTGGCGGCAAAACTGCGCAACGCGTGGCAGCAGAACCAGGATCTGCTGCGCAACGCCGGCAGCCTCGCCGCGACCACCGGACTTACCTCAGTGTTCGGCTTCGTCTTCTGGATCATCGCCGCCCGGGGACTTGGCCCCACCTGGAAATTCACCCCGGCCTCGGTCGGCTACGGAGTCACCGCTATTAACGCGATGCAGCTCCTGGGCACTATCGGCATGTTCGGGCTGGGCACGATGATGATCGGCGAATTGCCCCGGCGGCAGGAGCGCGGCGGGCTGTTCTCCGCCTCGCTCATCACCGCGGCGGTGGGGTCGCTCGTTCTCGGGCTGGCCTTTCCCGTGGTCGCCGGGCTCTTCGGCTCCCAGTTCCCGGAGATCAGCGGGACGCTGCCGCGGCTGCTGATCTTTGCCTCGGGTGTGGCGCTGACCGGGGCGACGCTGGTCTTCGACGAGGGCACCATCGGCCTGATGCGCGGCGGCGTACAGCTGTGGCGCAACCTGGCCATGTCCGCCATCAAGCTGGTCGCGCTGGCCGTGGCGGCCGTGCTGCTGCACGACAAGTTCGGCGTGGGCATCAGCCTGTCCTTCGTCATCGGCACCGGGGTCTCCATGGTCCCCGCCGTCGTCATGCTCGTCCGCGGCGGTTCCCGGGTCTGGCACCGTCCCGACTGGCCGCTGCTGCGCAGCCTGTTCAAGGTGGCGCTCAACCACAACTGGCTCAACCTGGCCATCGCCACCCCGCCGAGGCTCGTCCCGGTCCTGGTAACGGTGGTGGCCGGACCGAAGTCGACCGCGGTCTTCTACGCGGCCTGGATGATCTCCTCGTTCCTGTTCATGGTGCCGGTCCACCTGTCCACCGTGCTGTTCGCCATCGCATCAGCGTCGCCCGAGCTCATCGCGGAAAAGCTGCGCTTCGTACTCCGCACTTCGCTGATGATCGGGCTGCCGGTGATGGCGGTGCTCGCGATCGGCGCGCACTTCGCACTGAACCTCTTCGGTCCGGACTACGCGCAGCTCGGGACCGTTCCGCTGTGGCTGCTTATCGCCGGCTACATCCCGGGAATGCCTAAGGCCCAGTACATCGCGGTCTCCCGGGCGACCAATACCGTGGGCCGGGCCGCCCTGCTGCTCTGCGGGGCCGCGCTGTGCGAGGGTGCGGCGATCATCATCGGCGGCAAGCTGCACGGCCTCGACGGACTCACCTTCGCCTACCTCTGCGTGCTGATCATCGAGGGCCTGGCGACCGCGCCGACCGTGCTGCGCGCCGCTTACGCCCGCACCAAGGCCGCGACCGGCGCCTTCCCCGTCACGGGGACGACGGCCGGCGGCGCCCCGGGCCGGGCATCCAGTCCGCTGGCGCGGATGACCGGCGAACTGGTGCGGCTCACGGGTGCGCTGACCGAACTGCCGGGGACTGCCACCCGTCAGGAGTCCGGCCTGGCGGCGCTGGTCGCGCTGGCCTCGGCCGCGGTTTCCAACGAGCACACGCTCGACGTTGCCACCGAGGTCTGGCGCACCGGGGGTTTCCCGGTGGTACCGGGCGGCGGGACCGGACCGCGGCTGCGGCCCAGCGCGCTGACCACGCTCGACCTGCTCGGGAGCCAGTCGTCGGCCGGCGTACCGGCCGGAAGGCTCAGTTACCGGCACCGGCAGCAGGCCGGCGTCGACGCGCTCCTCGCGATGGCTACCCCCGAGGACGAGCACGAGGAGTCACCCGAGCGGGTAAGTTGACGCCACCGGGTAGGCGAATAGTGACATTTGGTAACATAAAGGGATGATGGAAATGCTCGACATTCTGCAGGAAATATTCAGCTTCCCCCGGTAGACTCAAGTATCAGTGACAACGTGCGCCATTATGTTGAAATCTGTCGGAGGTGTGGTGTCATGAGCGCGGCAATGCTGCGGGTCCCCGTCTTGATGTACCACGAGATCGCCGACCGTACCGTGACTGATGATCCGCTGGCGGTGGCCCCGAAGGTTTTCGCGGACCAGCTGGGGTACCTGCGCGATGCCGGATTCACCCCGGTGACCGCGGCCGCGCTTACCAGCACGCTGGTTGACGGCGGCGACCTGCCTGAGCGACCGGTGGCAGTGACCTTTGATGACGGGCACGAGGACTTTCACACTGACGCCCTGCCGCTGCTGAACCAGCACGGGTTCACCGGCACCCTTTTCATGACGACCGACTGGGTCGGGTTCGTAGGGTACGGCAAGCGAATGATGACCTGGACTCAGCTGGCCGAGGCGGTAGCGGCCGGGGCCGAGATCAGCGCTCATACCCGCAGCCACCCGCAGCTC
>DASWUW010001167.1:0-3098 GCA_036406335.1 Trebonia sp. | reverse complement strand
CGCCGACTTCATCGACCGCAATCCCCGCTACGCCCAGGTGGTCGACACCCGCCAGCCCGGACGGGCGCACCCCCGGGACGCCGCCTTGCGGGACCGACAGCCTGAGAAGGCCGTCGCTGGAGGGCGCGGCATCCGGACCTGACGGTCGAGGTGCTGCGCACCGACTGGTTCGATCAGACCGAGGTCCTCCGGGACGGCCGGGCCGACATCGGGTACGTGCGGCTGCCGGCTGACCTGCGCGGCCTGGAAACCGAGCCGCTGCGCAGCGAGCCCCGGGTGGTCGTCGTGCCCGCGGCTCGCCGGCTCGCCGGCAAGGAACTCGTCGCGGTCGCCGATCTCGCCGACGAGCACCTGCTCCAGGACCCCGACGCAGTGCCCGAGTGGCGGGACATCGCGGCCGAACTGCGCGTCCGGCGGGCGGTGCCGGCCCGGCCGCTGCTGCGCAGCGTGGAGGAGAAACTGGAACATGTCGCGGCCGGCACGGCGTGGTCGTACTGCCCCGGTCGACCGCGACCTACTACACCCGCTCCGATGTCGTCCCCGTCCCCGTCCGCGACCTGGCCCCCAACCAGGTCTGCCTGGCCTGGGAAACCTTCCGTGACGACGCCCTGATCCGGGAGTACGCGCACATCGCCCGTACGGCCGAGAACAGCGGCTGACCGGTCGTCATGCCCAGCGGGCATCGCATTCAGCCGAAAGAGCATTGGACCGCCCGCGGAACGACCCCGGAGACTTGACCGCAGGCGGGCTCCGCCGGCCGTGACTTCCCGCCGGCCGGCGCGCCCCGGTCAGCGAGAGCGAGAAACTCATGGCAATCACCTCCAGCAGCCGCGTCGTCGTGCTCGGCGGTACCAGTGGCATCGGCCTGGCGACGGCGAAGGCGGCGGCCGCGGCCGGCGCCTCGGTCGTCGTCGCGTCCCGCAGCGGGGTCAACGTCAAGGCCGCGCTGGCGCAGCTGCCCGCGGGAGCGGAAGGCCGCACGGTCGACGTCTCGTCGGCGGGGGAGCGCGAGGCGTTCTTCGCCGCCGTCGGCCCGTTCGACACTTCGTGTACACGGCCGCGGAGAACATCGTCTCCGTCCCCCTGCGGGACTACACCGCGGAACAGGGCAGCTCGTTCTTCGCCCTTCGCCTGTTCGCCGCGCTCGATGCGGTCCGGCTGGCCGTGCCGAACATCCGCCCGGGCGGCTCCGTGACTCTGACCAGCGGCACCGCCGCCTATCAGGGGGGAGCAGGCTGGCTGCTGGGCGCCACGGTTTCCGGGGCCGCCATCTCCGCGGCCAAGTCCCTGGCGGTCGAGCTCGCCCCGGTCCCGGTCCGGGTGAACGTGGTCGTCCCGGGTATCGTCCGCAGCCCGCTGTGGTCCCGGCTGCCGGAGACCGATCGCGAGGCCATGTACGAGAACGCCGGCCGTCTCGTCCCCCTAGGCCGGGTGGCCGAGGTCGAAGATGTCGCCCGGGCCTACGTCCAGCTCATGGAGCAGGACTACGTGACCGGAACCGTAAGCGTGGTCGACGGGGGCGCCCTTCTCGTCTAGCGCCGCCCGCCGCCGGATGACTAATGCTAGGCCAACCGCCAGTCCAGCAGGATTTTACTATCGCCCCGGGTATCCGAACCCGGGGCGGAAGTGCCCAGCCCGGGAGAAAGGTCCCGGTCATGAGACTGACCCGTTCCGCCGAGATTGCCCTGTCGGTCACCGTACTGGCAGCGGCCGGCATTGTCAGCTTCCAGTCGCCGAAGGCCCGTGATCGTGGGTCAAGAAGGGCGCATACCGCCGCTTTTGACCCACGATCACGGCAGCCGCAACACCGAGACCCGGGTGGCACGGGGGTATTCCCGGGCGAGTCCTGAACCGTCTCCGCTACGCACGATTCAACGTGGCCCACCCTGGTAGATAACAGTCAGACTCGTCTCATCAGTGCAGCTGCGGCCAGTGGAGGAAGCATGACCGACCACACCTACCGAGTGACCGAGATCGTCGGGACGTCGCCCGACGGGGTCGAGACCGCGATCCGTAACGCTATCGGCCGGGCCGGGGAGACGCTGCGGAACCTTGACTGGTTCGAGGTCACGCAGATCCGCGGCCAGATCGAGGGCAGCCAGGTCGCTCACTGGCAGGTCGGGCTGAAGGTCGGATTCCGGCTCGAAGGCGACAGCTGACCGGTGGGTTCGGACTCGCCGCGGCCGGGCCCAGTCAGGTAGTCGGCAAGGGAGCCGCTGCCGCCGCGGGCCGGTCAGCGCGGAGCCCGTGCCGCCAGAGGTCCAGCAGCACGTCCAGCATCAGGTCCCGCTTCACCGGCCAGCGCCCGCCGACCCACAGGCGGGTGAACAAGCTGATCTGCAGGATGAGCAGCTCGAGCCGGAGCTGGGCCTGCTGCCGTTCACGTCCTTGGTGCCGGGCCAGGTAGCGGGGCATGGCTTCCGCGCAGCGGTCGAGGAGCCGCGGCGGTGACAGCTCCTCCAGGCTGGGTTCGACGGAGTACGCTTCCTCGGCGAACATCAGGACGTCGTGGTGCCGCTCGAAGAAGCCGATCGCGTCATCTAGCCAGCCCCGGAGCTCCTTCTCGCTCGAATGGTCGAGCGCGTCCAGGTTCTGGTAGAAGTCCATGGTCTCCGGCATGATGATCTCTTCGTAGACCTCGCTGACGATGCGGGCCTTGCTGTCGTAGTGCAGGTAGAACGTAGCCCGGCTGGCACCGACCGCGGTGGTGATGTCGTCGATGGTGGTGGCCGAGTAGCCCTTGGCCGCGAACAGCTGGACGGCGGCATCACGCAGCAGCCGTCGCGTCCTCTCCTTCTGGAGAGTTCGCATCGAGGGGCGCTGCGGCGCCCCGCCCGCGTTCGGCTCAGCTGCGCTCATGTCAGTCAGTTTACGATGTGTCTAGCGATCCGGCGCTGGCACTTTCGGGGTACCGGAATTTCCGCGGAAAATCGGTCTTGACAGCCCGTCATTGGCGAGACAGTCTGTCTAGTGAGAGCTAGTTCATCTAGTTAACACGCCGTGGATCAAGCAAAAGGACATTGCGTCTAGATCGAGACCCGGGCGTGCCTTTCAGAGCCGAGAGAGAGATTCATGCGGATCGGGCAGACGCTTTACAT
>DASWUW010001166.1:0-11100 GCA_036406335.1 Trebonia sp. | reverse complement strand
GGCTGGCGGCCCGGCTGCGGGCCGGAGTGGTCTGGGTGAACTCGTTCGGCCAGCTTGACCCGGCGGTGCCCTTCGGCGGCTTCCAGGAGTCCGGGCTCGGCCGCGAGGGCGGCCGGCACGGCCTCGAGGCCTACCTCGACCTGCCCGGCAGCGGTATCGCGGATGTCTGACCTGGCCGGCCTCCCGGAGGCGCCGGCCCGCCTCCCGGGCCGGGTCCGGGCCGCCCCGCGCACCACCCACCGGCTCTACATCGGCGGGACGTTCCCCCGGGCCGCCAGCGGCCGCACGTTCGAGGTGCACGGGGCGGACGGCGCGTTCCTGGCCCGCGCCGCCCTCGCCGCGGGCCGCGATGCCCGCGACGCCGTGGTCGCGGCCCGCGCCGCCTTCCAGGAGTGGTCGTGCGCCGCCGGCTACGACCGGGGGCAGGCGCTGTACCGGGTGGCCGAGGTGATGGACGGCCACCGCGCCCAGTTCGCCGGGCAGCTGCGCCGGGCCGTCGGCCTCTCCCAGGACGCGGCCTACGCCGAGGTGGACGCGGCGGTGGACCGCTGGACCTGGTACGCCGGCTGGGCGGACAAGCTCACCCAGGTGCGCGGCACCGTGAACCCGGTCGCGGGCCCGTTCGCCACCGTCTCGCTGCCGGAGCCGGTCGGCGTGACCGCCGTGCTCGCCCCGCCCGACAGCGCGCTACTCGGCCTGGTCAGCGTGCTCGCGGCGGTGATCGTCAGCGGCAACACGGCGGTGCTGGTGGCCAGCGAGCGCTACCCGCTCCTCGCCGTCGCGTTCGCCGAGGCGGTAGCCGCCGCCGAGTTGCCCCCGGGCGTGGTGAACGTGCTCACCGGCGAGGTCGCCGAGCTCTCCCCGTGGCTGGCGGCCCATCAGGACGTGAACGCCATCGACCTGGCCGGCGCCCTGGGCCCGCTCGCCGACGACCTGGCGGTGGCCGCGGCGGGCAACCTCAAGCGGGTGGTCCGCTTCCCCGGCACCGACTGGACCGCCGAGCCGGGGCTCGAGCGCATGTTCGCCACCCTGGAGACCAAGACCATCTGGCATCCGCTGGGGCGGTAGCCCGGCCGGGGCCCGTTCAGCCGAGAACGGGGATGATCTCCGCCGCGATCTGCTCCAGGTGCCGGGTCAGCTCGTACAGCGGGGTGAACAGGACCAGCTCAGCGCCCGCGTCGATGACCGCGCGCACCCCGGCCGCGCACTCAGCCGCGGTGCCGGTCACCGCGGCCGCCTCGATCGCGGGCACCCGCGTGCCGTAGTACGCCTCGAGGGCCGCGTTCATCCGGGCCCGCGCCCGGTCCCGGTCGGCGTCGATCCCGATGTAGACCCGCTTGGCCACCGGGAACTGGCCCGGCTCGAACCCGGCCGGCTGGTCCCGGGCCGCGAGCACCGAACGGACCACCGCTACCTGCCGGGCGAACGCCTCCGTGGGGGACGAGCCGGCGCCGAAGAACCCGTCGCACAGCTGCGCCCCGCGCCGCACCGCGCTCTCCGCCGCTCCGCCGAACCAGAGCCGCGGATAAGGCTTCTGGGCCGGCTTGGGCTCCATGGCCGCCCCGGACAGCTGGAAGAACTCGCCGTCGAAGGTCACCGACGGCTCCGTCCAGAGGGCTTTCATCAGCGCGATGCCCTCGGTGAACCGGGCCAGGTAGCGCTCGCCGGACAGGCCGAACGCGGGGAACGGCCGCTGCGGGCCGCCGGACCCCGCCCCGATCTCCACCCGGCCGCCGGACAACTGGTCGAGCGAGGCGACCGCCTTGGCCAGGTGCACCGGGCTGTGCAGGGTGGTCACGAAGACGGTGCAGCCCAGCCGGAGCGACGTGGTGCGGGCGGCCGCGTACGTCATCGCCTCCAGCGGGGCCAGCAGCGGGGTCCGGCCGAGCGGCGATTCCTGGGCCCAGGCGCTCTCGTACACGCCCGCCGCCTCGGCCCGGGCGAAGTAGTCCCGGAACTCCCCGGGCGAGAACGAGCCGTCAGCGTAGCTCTGCGGGATGGCGACCGCGAACCTCATGCCCGCATGCTAGGCCCGGGACGGCCCGCCCGGGCGGGCCGCTGGCGGCCAGTGTGACGGTTGTCCCATGTCCGCACGGTTTCACGGGTGCCTGAGGCGGGCTAGCGTACGGGTATATAAGACTTCAGGACCCCAACGGGGCGGTGCTGCGGTCGGCGATCCCGGCCGCTAGTCACGCGCGCGTCCCGTGCAAGAGCGTGAAAGGGACGCGAATGCCCGAAGTATCGTCTGGTAGTGGGAAAACTGCGTTGCGTTACGGCGAGGGCAGCGAGCTGGACCTGCCGGTCAAATCGGCCAGCGAAGGCTCAGACGGCATCGAGGTGACGAAGCTGCTGTCGACGACCAAAATGGTCACGCTCGACCCCGGCTTCGTCAACACCGCCGCGTGCTCGTCCGACATCACCTACATCGACGGCGACGCGGGCATCCTGCGCTACCGCGGCTACCCGATCGAGCAGCTGGCCGAGAAGTCGAGCTTCCTGGAGGTCAGCTACCTGCTGTTCTACGGGGCCCTGCCGACCGCGGAGCAGCTGGCCGACTTCACCGAGAAGGTCACCCACCACACGCTGCTGGACGAGGACTTCAAGACGTTCTTCAGCGCCTTCCCCCGCACCGCGCACCCGATGGCGGTGCTGTCGTCGGCCGTGTCCGCGCTGTCGAGCTTTTACCCGGGGCACCTCGACCCGCACAACGAGGCCGACGTCGACCTCTCCATGATCCGGCTGCTGGCCAAGCTGCCGACGCTCGGCGCGTACTTCTACAAGCGGTCCATCGGCCAGCCGTACCTGTACCCGGACAACTCCCTGTCCCTGACGGAGAACTTCCTGCGGCTCACCTTCGGCTTGCCCGCCGAGGACTACCAGGTCGACCCGGAGGTCGCCAAGGCCCTGGACATGCTATTCGTCCTGCACGCCGACCACGAGCAGAACTGCTCCACCTCGACCGTCCGGGTGGTGGGCTCCAGCGAGGCCAACGTGTTCGCCAGCATCTCGGCGGGCGTGCACGCGCTGTCCGGCCCGCTGCACGGCGGCGCCAACGCGGCGGTGCTGGACATGCTGGAGGACATCCGCGAGCACGGCGGCGACGTCAGTGCCTACGTCACCCGGGTGAAGAACCGCGAGCCCGGGGTCAAGCTGATGGGCTTCGGCCACCGGGTCTACAAGAACTACGACCCGCGGGCCCGGATCGTCAAGGGTGCCGCCGACCGTCTCATCGCCAAGCTCGCCCCCAACGACCACCTGCTCGAGCTGGCCATGCAGCTGGAAGAGGTGGCGCTGAGCGACGACTACTTCATCAGCCGCAAGCTGTACCCGAACGTGGACTTCTACACCGGCCTGATCTACCGCGCGATGGGCTTCCCGACGGACATGTTCACCGTGCTGTTCGCGATCGGCCGGCTGCCCGGCTGGCTCGCCCACTACAAGGAGATGCTGCACGACCCGGCGACCAAGATCGCCCGTCCCCGGCAGGTTTACACCGGTCCGGTCGAGCGCGACTACCTGGACGTCGAGAAGCGCTAGCACCCGGTACCGCCCGGCCCGGTGAAGTTGAGCGGCACGTGATGCCCGGCCCGCTGCCAGCCCCAGGGCGCGCCCCCGGGCGCGCCCGGAGCAGCCCTCCAGCGATCGACGCGAGGATCAGCTCGCGGGGCCCGGAGACCGCGCTCCGAGCCGGAGAGGACGCGCTCCAGGGGTCGAGACCGGCCCGCCCGGCTCCGGCGGCCGGGTGACCCGCGGGCCCGTCGCTGCCTGCCGTAGACCCTCCGCCGCGTGAGCTGCGTTTGTAGTCCGGTAGTACCCGCGGATAACGTAACCCCGTGAGCGAGGAGCCGACAGCGGGAGAGGCGTCCCGGCCCGCGGCGCCGGCCGGGGGGCCGGACGGCCCCGAGACTGGTCCGCCCGACGGCCCCGAGACTGGTCCGCCGGACGGCCCGCTGCCGCCCCCCAGCCCGTGGAGCGATCCCCGGCTCCCGTGGGAGGGCAAACCGCGCCGGGTGGACATCGTGTGCTGGGCCGCGATCACCCTCAGCGGCCTCTACTACCTGGTCCTGCTGCCGTTCCGGGCCAGCCTGGTGGGTACGCACCCGGTGGTCCTGGAGATCCTGAACGGCTCGACCGAGGCGATCGTGTCGGGCGCGGCGTTCGCCCGGGTGGGGCACGGCTCGCTCGTCGTGGTCCTGCTCGCCGCGATCCCCGGGCTGATGAAATTTGACATCATCTACTGGTGGGCGGGCCGGCTGTGGGGCGAGCGGGTCATCCACCTGTTCGCCGGGCGCCGCGAGCGGCAGCGCAGGCGCGCGCAGCGGTTCACCGCGCGGGTGGACCGCTGGGGCCGCTGGTTCACCTGGCCCGCGATCATCGTCGCGATGTTCCTGCCGGTGCCGAGCGCGATCATCTACGCGATCGCGGGCTGGACGGGGATGAGCTGGGTGACGTTCCTGATCCTGGACGCGATCGGGACGCTGGCGTGGGCCGGGATGCTCGCCGGACTCGGCTGGGAGCTCGGGCAGCACGCGGTCAACGTGGCCCAGACCGTCTCCCACTACGGACTCTGGGTATCAATCGCCATCATTGTTCTAGTGGTTGCGGGACAAATGCGCAGCGCACGAGCACAGAAGTAGCTGCACGTGCATATTGACTGTGCAGTTGACCTTGCAGGTGCATGCGCTTGTGCGGCAGGATATGGTCTGCGTCAATCACCCGGATGACGCCAGACGTACTTCGGGGTCACGATGAGTCTGCACCAACTGAAAGCGCTGCCTACCCGCACGCGAGTCCATCCGGCGGCCCGGCAGCCGCTCGACTCGGCCTCCAGGCTGGCGCCGGCGCCGCGGCGCCCGCGCATGATGCGGATGCCCGCGGACTGGTGGGACTCGCCCGCGGCGGTCGGCTGCCCGTTGTCCCGTGGTCCGGCGTCCGCCCGCGCGGCGCGTCGGCTAACCCGGAACACGCTGCGCGACTGGGGCCTGGCCTTCCTGGCGGAAGACGCGGAGACCATCGTCGGGGAGTTCGTCGCGAACGCGGTCACGCACGCCCCGACGGCGGGTGAGCTGTCCCGCAAGCAGGCGGCCGAGAACCTCGGGCTGCGGCTGGTTCGCCGCAACGGCGAGATTATCTGCGCGGTCCTCGACCCGTCGGACACCGCTCCGGTGCTCAAGGCGCCGGCCACCGCGGAGGAGTCCGGCCGCGGCCTGCAGATGGTTGACGCCCTGAGCGACGTCTGGGGCTGGTCCCCGGTAGCCGGGCGCGGCAAGGCGGTCTGGGCCATCCTGTTCTGCGCCTGACCGCCTGGCGACTGCTAACCTCGCATGACGCACCCGGCGAGAAGGAGGCACGGCGCGATGCCCTGGACTTGGCGGTACGAAAAAACAGACGGTGCCGTGGTGAGCGGCGCGGGCCTGCAGGAGGCGATCTTCGCCAGCCAGGGGGACGCCGAGAGCTGGCTGGGCGAGAACTGGCACGAGCTGGTCGACAGCGGCGTGGACCAGGTCACCTTGTTCGACGACGCCCGCAAAGAGTACGGGCCCATGATGCTGGAGCCGGAGAGCTGACCAGCGCGAAACCGGGCCGCCGGCCTCTCCGGAGGAGCGGCTCAGCGGCCCGGGCGGTGCCTGACCCGCGGTGAGAACCTGTCGCGGTTAGAACTCTGTCGCGATCAGAACTTGTCGCCGGGCTTGACGCCCGGGGTCGGCGTCCGGAAGCGGCGCAGTTGCAGCGCGCGCATGACGGCGTAGAGGGCCAGTCCCCGGGTCGACTCGTTCGGCAGCCGCTCGTGGACCACCCTCGTGATCGAGCGGCGCAGCAGGAAACCGTCTACCACGATGACCGCGATGATCGCGAGCAGGAACAGCTGCATGTAGTTGCTCAGCGCGTGATTGGACTTACCCGCGAAGAGCGCGATGACCAGCAAGATCAGCGCGTACATGTAGAACTCCATCGGGCGCCGGTGCGCGTCGACGTAGTCCCGGGTCAGCTTCTTGGCCGGGCCGCGGTCCCGCGCGCCGAGCGCCCAGTCCTCGCCTCGCCGCATGGCCTGCATCTGCCGGCTCCGGTCCTGGCGCACCTTCGCCTTTTCGTCCGGCGTGAGCTTGCGCTTTGGATCGGCGGCGGCAGCCGGGCCCCGGCCGCTGGTAGTGGAGCCGGTGACGGTCCGGTACCGCTTGGCCTCGGCCGAGGCGCGCTTAGGCGTCGGCCTGCCCTTGCCCGCCTGAGCGGGGGACTTGATCTTGGCCGGAGCTTCCGCGGTCTGCGCGCCCTGCGGACTCTGGGCCTCGCCTTCGGCAGCTCCGGCACTGCTGCGTCGAAACACGGGGATAGCTTAACGGGAGATTCGGCCGTTGTTGACCGGGCACCGGGTCCGGCAGGCGCGGCGTCCGGCCGGCCTTCCGCGACCGGATCGGCTCTCCGCTGATTTGACCCCGTGTCGGGCGGGGCATAGAGGCAAGATAAGTGGCTACCACTCGCGGCAGCGCGTAGGGTTGATTGCGGTGAGCCGGCGGCAATGAGCCGTTACCAGGTGGCATGCGCCGCCTGGGGCGGCACTCAGGCAGATGAAGGGGACGGCCGCGTCTATGAGCGTGATGAAGCGAGTCTCGCTGATATTCCGGGCCAAGGCCGATAAGGCGCTGGACCGGATGGAAGACCCCCGCGAGACCCTCGACTATTCGTATAAGCAGCAGGTCGAGATGCTGACCCGGGTTCGCCGCGGGGTGGCGGACGTGGCTACGTCCCGTAAGCGCGTCGAGCTCCAGATGAACTCGCTTCAGAAGGAGATCGACAAGCGCGACACGCAGGCGCGGGCTGCCCTGAGCGCGGGCCGCGAGGACCTCGCCCGCGCCGCGCTGCAGAACAAGGCGCAGCTGCAGACTCAGTACACGGACCTGGACGGCCAGTTTTCCAACCTGCAAGAGCAGGAAGAGAAGCTGACTCTCGCCTCCGAGCGGCTCAACGCCAAGGTGCAGGCCTTCCGCACGCGGAAGGAAACCATCAAGGCGACCTACACCGCGGCCGAGGCACAGACCCGCATCAACGAGGCCTTCTCCGGGATTTCGGAGGAGATGGGCGACGTCGGCCTGGCCATCCAGCGGGCCGAGGACAAGACCGCCCAGATGCAGGCGCGGGCCGGCGCGATCGACGAGCTGCTCGCCTCCGGTGCCCTTGAGGACCACGTGGGCGGCGGCACGGACTCAATCCAGGCCGAGCTGGACAAGATCGGCGCCACCACTGACGTCGACTCAGAGCTGGCCCGGATGAAGGGCGAGCTCTCCGCCAACGCGCCCAGGCAGATCGAGGGCAACGGCGTCGGACCGGCGGGGCAGGGGGCTGCCGCGGCCGAGCAGCAGGCGGGTGACGGAGTGTGATCGTCCGAATCCTCGGCGAAGGCCAGTTCCGCGTCGGTGACGAGACCGCCGCCAAGCTGACCGCGCTGGACAAGGACCTGGACGCCGCGGTCCGCGACGACCAGGACGCCGCGTTCGCGGCCGCCCTGCACGCCGCGGTGGCGCTGGTCAAGACGGGCGGCACGCCGCTGGCGGCCGACGAGATCGCCACCGCGGAGTACATCCTGCCGTTCGCCGACGCGACCGTGGACGAGGTGCGCAAGCTCCTCGCCGACGGTACGATCCCCGGCGACTCCATCGGCCTGCCCTAACCGCTGCCTGGCCGCCCCTTTCGCTGGCTCCTGCCCACGCTGAATCGCGAGATTCGCCGTGGGCAGAACCATTTTCGCGGTGTTCAGGGCGATCAGCGGAAGCCTTCAGCGGGCCCACAGCGTTCTACCGGTAGATTGCGACTAACACCAGGCACGCAGCGACCTTGACTAGACAAGTCGCGAGCCTGGCGGAATCGGAGGTGCATTATGGCGACGCATACGAGGTATGCGCCTGACCGGGGCCTCACCGTCCGGATGACCGCGACGATGTTCCTGCTCGGCCTGGTCTTTGTCGCGTTCGTCGCGCTGATTATCGGCATCATGAACGCGGCGCACGCCAGCGGGGCCGCGATCATCGGCGTGGCGGTAATCTTCGGCGGCGGCTCCGCCTTCATCTCGCTGTTCTACAGCGACAAGATCGCCCTGGCGGCCGCGGGCGCCCGCGAGGTGTCCCCGCGTGAGGCGCCCCAGCTGCACGGCGTCGTGGACCGGCTGTGCGCGCTGGCGGACATGGACAAGCCCCGCATCGCGATTGCCCCCACGGCCCTGCCGAACGCCTTCGCCACCGGCCGTAACAGCAAGAACTCGGTCTTGTGCGTCACCGACGGCCTGCTGAACCGCAGCGGGCTCACCGATGAGGAGCTGGAGGGCGTCCTGGCCCACGAGCTGAGTCACGTGGCCCACAAGGACGTCCAGGTCATGACCTACGCCAGCCTGCTCGCGATCGTGGCGGGCCTGCTCGTCCGGCTGGCGTTCTACTCCGAGCTGTTCGGCGGCCGACGGAACAACAACAGCCAGGCGGCGCTGCTGATCCCGCTGATCATGCTCGCCTCCGCGCTCGTCTACGCGATCAGCTTCCTGCTCATCCGGGTGCTGTCCCGGTACCGGGAGCTGGCCGCCGACCGCAGCGGGGCGCTGCTCACCCAGAACCCGAGCGCGCTGATATCCGCGCTGACCAAGGTCAGCCAGGGGATGAACCGGATCCCGACCCAGGACCTGCGGGCGGCCGAGCCGCTGAACACCTTCTACTTCGCCCCGGCGGTGAAGCTGAACGGTCCTAAGAACCTGTCCACCTTGTTCTCCACCCACCCCTCGCTGGAGAAGCGGATCGAGCAGCTGACCAAGATCCAGCGGGAGCTCGGTCAGCCCGGTGCCGGCCCGCGCGGCCTGAACTGATGGGTTTCCTGGACACGCTCTTCGGCCGGACGAAGCCGGTTCAGCCTAAGCTGGACGACCTGTTCGGACTTCCGTCAGCCGCGGTCCAGCTGGAGGCGGCGACCGGGTTCAAGCCGACTGGCTCGGGCTCGGTCAGCTTCCGGGCCCCCGAGGGCAAGCCGTTCGCTGACATCCAGAAAGAAGTCCTCGAGCTGCTCGACCTGGACAACGGCAAGCCGGGCGGCGGCTTGCCGGTCGAGGTGACCAAGGACAGCTTCGGTTACACCTGGCTGGTCTCCAATCACCTCAGTGACGAGATGGACGCCCTGGTCACCGACCTGCACGCGGTCAACACGGCGCTTATAGACGGCGGCTTCGGCCCGCAGCTGCTGTGTACGCTGGTGGCTTTCACCGACGACCGTCACCGCCGTCTTTCGCTGGTCTACCTGTACAAGCGGGGCACGTTCTACCCGTTCGCCCCGCTCAGCGGCAACAGCCGCGATAACGCTCTCGAGCTGCAGGCCAAGGGCGTGCTGGGCGAGGACCTGAAGTTCGAGCCAGACCTGACCCGCTGGTTCCCCGTCTGGGGTGCCCCCGGTTTGTGACCCGGCCGGGTGACGCGTATGTCACCGGCCGCCGGGCAGGAATGTCCGCGCCGTGCATACAGTTGAAACGAACGACATGCCGCTCCGGCGGCAGCCATATCGAAGACGGGAGCTAGCCACAGATGACCGTTCAGGACGAAGTGACGCAGCAGGGACTCAACCTCACCGAGGCCGCAGCGAGCAAGGTTGGCACCCTGCTGGCCCAGGAAGGCCGGGATGACCTGCGGCTGCGGGTGGCCGTGCAGCCGGGAGGCTGCTCGGGCCTGAAGTACCAGCTCTACTTCGACGAGCGCTCGTTCGACGGCGACGTCATCAAGGAGTTCGCTGGCGTCGGCGTGGTCACCGACAAGATGTCCGCCCCCTACCTGATGGGCGCGACGGTCGACTTCGTGGACACCATCGAGAAGCAGGGCTTCACGATCGACAACCCGAACGCGACAGGCTCTTGCGCCTGCGGCGACTCGTTCCACTAAGCGCCCGCGACGTAACTGCCGAACAGAAAACCTCAACGATGCGGATAGCTGTCACCGGGTCGATCGCGACTGACCACCTGATGATGTTCGCCGGCAAGTTCACCGACACCCTGATCGCCGAAAAGCTAGACAAGATCTCGGTGTCCTTCCTCGTCGGCGACCTGGAGATCAGGCGCGGCGGCGTGGCCGGGAACATCTCCTACGGTCTGGGCTGCCTCGGCCTCAACCCGCTGCTCGTCGGCTCCGTCGGCCCGGACTTCGCGGAATACGAGTCCTGGCTGACGGCGCACGGCGTCGATACCTCGGGCGTGCGTACGTCGGCGACCAGGCACACCGCCCGGTTCACCGCCACCAACGACGAGGCCGGCAACCAGACCGCCTCGTTCTACCCGGGCGCGATGAGCGAGGACGGCGAGATCGACATCATCTCGCTGGGCAACGCCAACGCGGTCGACCTGCTTGTCATCGGCGCGGGCGACCCGGCGGCCATGCAGCGGTTCACCGCCGACTGCCGGGCCGCGGGCGTCAAGTTCGCCGCCGACTTCTCCCAGCAGGTCGCCTTTCTCGACGGCGCTTCGATGCGCACCCTGATCGAGGGCGCCGCGTACTTGTTCTGCAACGAGTACGAGGAAGCGGCCATCGAGCAGAAGACCGGCTGGAGCAGTGAAGACATCCTGGACCGGGTTGAGACCAGGGTCATCACCCTCGGCTCGGCCGGAGCCCGGGTAGAGCGCAAAGGCACCGAACCGGTACTGGTCGGCCCGGTCAAGGACGCGACGTTCACCGAGCCGACGGGCGCCGGGGATGCGTTCCGCTCCGGTTTCCTGGCCGGTACCGCCTGGGGCCTGCCCATGGAGCGCGCCATCCAGCTCGGCAACCTGATGGCGGTGCACGCTCTGGAGACGGTCGGCCCGCAGGAGTACGCCGTCACCCCGGCGGCCCTGGTCGAGCGGGCCCGCGACTCCTACGGCGACGAAGCCGCCGCCGAGCTGGCGGCTCACCTCTCCGCCTGACCGCTGCAAGTACCCGGAACCCCGCCTGGAGGCCACCCTCCGGGCGGGGTTTCCGCGTTTCGCGCGACCACTACGACAGGGGGTAGTTTTGCCGTATGGCCCGCCTCGCGACCGCTTACAGTGGCCCCCCCAAGCTGACCCTGGACCGGGCGTTCACCGAGTGGCGGGCGGACGTCCCCATGCTGGTG
>DASWUW010001165.1:0-10181 GCA_036406335.1 Trebonia sp. | reverse complement strand
ATCATCAGACAGTAACCATTCGCAGGCCAGGCGGACTTACCGGCAGACTGTGAATCGTCGACTGTTCGTAGGTAGGACTACGAATAGTGACAGGTAACGCCGCTCCGGCGTCCGGTGCCGGCTCGGGCGCCAGCAGGCGTCCGGCGGCCAGCGCCGCCAGCCGGACCCGGACCGGAGCCGCCGCCGGGTGGTGCAGTGCCCGCAGGATCAGCAGCGACTCGTCCCACGCCTCGCGCGCGCCCCGGGTGTCCCCGACGGACAGGTACGTCTCGCCCAGGTGGGCGAGCACCATCGCGAGGTCGTAGCGGTTGCCCATCTCCCGGTCGAGGCTGACGGCGCGCAGGAAGCAGGGCACCGCCTCGTCGTGCGCCCCCAGCCGCTGCAGCACGACGCCGAGCGTGTCCCAGGTGCCGGCCTCGCCGGGGGAGTAGCCGATCGCCTGGCACACCTCAATAGCTTGCAGGCAGAACGCACGAGCCTGCGACAGGTCCCCCAGCTGCACGCTGTTCCAGGCCGACCCGTTGAGGGCGCTGGCCCGCACCAGCGCCATGTTGGGGTCGCCGGGTACGGTTTCGGACAGTCGCAGGGCATCGCCGACGACCACCAGGGCCTCGGCGAACCGTCCCTGGAACTCGAACGTCTGGGAGAAGATCACGTTGGTCCGGGCGAGGCCGAGGTCATCGCCGAGCTGCCGGAACACCGTCTGGGCGGCCGCGAGGGACGCCTGCGCCTCGTCGAAGGCGCCCAGCGACATCGCGAACGCGCCCAGCCCGCGCAGCACGTGGGCCTGCCCGGACAGGTCGCCGTGGCGCCGGGCCGCCTCGAGCGCGAGCCGGTGCAGCCGGATGCCGTCGTGCCAGTGCCCGCACACGTTGTGAAAGGTCCACAGCACGACCGGCAGCCGCCAGGCGTGCCCGTCGAAATCGGCCCGGGCGGCGAGGTCGGTCCCCTTGAGCAGCACCTGGTACTCGGACTCGAGCCAGGCCAGCGCGGATGCCTTCCCGCTGAAAGTCTCCGGCACGACCCCCGGGGCCAGGGCATCCAGGCCGATCAGCTCCCGCCCGGGATAGAGCACCCGGTGGGCCCGGTGGGCGGTGTGCAGGTAGTGGTCCAGCATGCGCCGGGTGGTGCTGGCGGTGACCTCAGCCGACGTGCTCTGCTCGGCGGCGTACGCGCGCAGCAGGTCGTGGAACGCGTACCGCCCGGGAGCGACCTCGATCAGCAGCGACGCCCGGGTCAGCCCGCGCAGCGCGGCGCGGGCCTGCGCCACCGGCACGCCCGCCAGCGACGCCGCCGCGGATGCGCTGATGTCCGGCCCGGGATGCAGTCCGAGCAGCCGGAACATCCGTGCCGAGTTGTCCGGCAGGTGCCGGTAAGACAGCGACAGTACCGTCCGCACGTTGGCCGTCGGGTCGCCCACGTCGAGCGCGTCCAGCCGGCCGCCGAGTTCGGTCAGCTCGGCCGCCAGCGACGACAGCGGCAGGTTGGGGGCAGCGGCGGCGCGGGCCACGACCACCGACAGGGCCAGCGGGAGCCGCGCGCACAGCGTGGCCAGCTCGGTCACGGCCCAGGGCTCGGCCTCCGCCCGCTGCTCACCTAGCCGCGCCACCAGCAGCTCGCTGGCCTCCTGCTCGCTCAGCACGTCGAGCTGGAGCAGCCGTGCTCCTTCTCGCGCCGCGAGCGCGGCCAGCTCCCGGCGGCTGGTGACGATGACCAGGCACTCCGGGGAAGCCGGCAGCAGCGGCCGCACCTGGGCGACATCGGCCGCGTTGTCCAGCAGCACGAGCATCCGCCGTCCGGCGAGCACCGACCGGAACAGCGCGGCCAGTCCCTCGGTGTCGCCCGGCAGCCGCTCCGGGTGCACCCCGAGCGCGTCCAGGAACCCGCGCAGCACGTCACTGGGATCGGCGGGCCGCCCGCTGCCTGCGTCGAACCCGCGCAGGTTGGCGTACAGCTGGCCGTCGGGGAAGCGGTGCGCGACCCGGTGCGCCCAGTGCAGCGCGAGCGCGGTCTTGCCGACCCCGGCGGTCCCGCCGATCGCGGAGATCACCACCCCGGCCGCTCCGGTCGCCCGGTCGGACGCCGCCTGGTCGAGCACGCTGTCCAGCTGGGTCAGCTCACGGGCCCGCCCCGCGAAGTGCGGCACCCGGGTCGGCAGCTGCCGGGGCACGGTGACCACCCCGCTCGCATCGGCACCGCCCGCGTCGCTGCCGCCCGCGTCGCTGCCGTCCTCGATGCCGCCCGCCCCGGCCCCGGCGTCTCCGGCTCGGTACCGCGCGACCAGGTCCGTTCCCGCTGCCTCGGGCATTCCGAGCGCCCGGGCCAGCGCCCGCACCGAGGACGGATAGGGCTTCCGGGTCCGCCCGCGTTCCAGGTCCGCGATGGCCCGCACCGAGACCCCGGACCGCTCGGCTAGGTCTTCCTGGGTCAGTCCGGACACGACCCGCTGCTCGCGCAGCCACTCACCGGGCCGTGCCTGACTGGGATGTGCACCCATGATCACCCACCTCGCCGTGACCACCCCGTCACGGAAAGTCTAACTTGTCCGCGCTTGCCGCGAAAGTCGGCCTGTGGCCCGCCTCGACCGAGTACGCGGCCGCGCTGGCCTTGACCAGCAGGCCACCGCCCGGCGGGCGCCGTTACGCACTGACGAGGGGGAGACCCGGACTCTCGACCGTGCTGGCCACCGGGGCGGCGAAGCCGGCGGAGGGGCTCGCCCGGTGCTGGGAGCAGCGGTCTTCCGCGTGCTCAACGATGATCATGGTGCCGCCTGGCCCGGCGAAGACCGACCAGGTGATGCCCGGAACTTCCGCGTGCGCGCGGGTCCACCGGGACATGTCCTGCTTGGTGGTGATGTGCGCGATCTCGGTGATGCCGGTGATCACGGCGGCTCTCCTTTCGGCGCAGCGCAGGTCTGCGCTCCGCGACCATGGGCGGACTGGTAGTCCGATGCGTTCATCGCCGGGTCTCGCCGGACTGATTCGGCCGGCCGCGGGCCCATGAGGGCAGGCAGCAGCAGTCGCCTGGTTGAGAAGGCGACTTCGAGACGGGGGACGGCGCCGCACCGCGGCAGGCCAGGTATCGGCCGGAAGGTCGAATTGGTCTAGACCGCTTTTCGCGCCCCTTACTAATACCAGATGCTCCAGAGGCACGCGAACCCTCTGGAGGCGCATGTGGTCAAGGTCACCGGAGCGCGGCGGACCACACCGGACGGCACCGCGGGCCTTGCGTAACTCCAGTAACAGAGAGATCATTTTGCCAGTGATGTACCGAATGTGACTGTTTCGCCGCGAAGGGTGGTTGGTCCTGTCAGCATGGCAGTGGGTAACCGGTCGAGCCGCATGCGTGGCCGCCGAACCGCGCAGGCCGGTGCCAGGTGAATGAAAGGGTCGCCGTGTCTGCACCCCCGGCCCGCCGTCCGTCCTTCCGCGAGGTATTCGCGCATCCCGAGTTCCGTGCCCTCTGGCTTTCCTACGTGCTGTCCGCCGGCGGTGACCGGCTCGCCCTGGTCGCCCTGACCCTGCTGGTCTACGACCGCTCCAAGTCCCCGCTGCTCGCCGCGGTCACGTTCGCCGCCGGGTTCGTACCGTACCTGTTTGGCGGGATGTTCCTGTCCGGCCTGGCCGACCGGCTGCCCCGCCGCACCGTCATGGTCGTCTGCGACCTGGCCCGGGTGGTCCTGGTGGCGGTGATGCTCGCGCCCCGGGTTCCCCTCGCCGCCATGATCGCCCTGCTCTACGTGGTGACGCTGCTTCAGCCCCCGTTTGATTCGTCCCGCACCGCGATCGTCCGCGACCTGATGGAGGCCGACCGGTACCCGCTCGCCATGGCGGTGATCCAGACGACCAACCGTTTCGTGGTGGTCGTGGGCACCGCGGTGGCCGGGTTCGTGGTCGCCCTGGCCGGCGCGCGACTCGCGCTCGGGGTAGACGCCGGCACGTTCGTCGCCTCGGCCCTGATCATCGGCCTGGGTACCCGCGCCCGGCCCGCGGCCATGGGCGACGCCGGGCCGAATCCGGTCAGGCAGGTAGCCGAGGGAGTACGGCTCGTCTTCGGCGACCCGGCCCTCCGGACGCTGATGGGGCTGGGCTGGCTGGCCGCCTTCTACGAGGTGCCGGAGGGGCTGGCCGCTCCCTACGCGGGCAGCCTGGGGGGCGGTTCAGTAGCGGCCGGCCTGCTGATCGCGTTCTCGCAGCTCGGCGCGGCGGTCTCAACACCGCTGCTGGCCAAGAAGGTGGGCCCGCTGACCCGGCTCAAGTGGATGGGGCCGATGGCGGTCCTCGCCTGCGGGATCCTCACGGCGACGGTGCTGCGCCCGAACCTAATCGTCTCGATGGCGCTGTTCGCGTTGTCCAACAGCTTCGCGATGTACCAGATCGCCGCCAGCACCGCGTTCGTGGAACGGATCCCGAACGAGCAGCGGGGCCAGGCGTTCGGCCTCGCTAACGCGGGCCTGGTCGTGGGGCAGGGAGTGGCATTCGCCATAGCCGGAGCGGCCGCCGAGGTGGTACCTCCCTCGACGGTCGTGGCTCTCAGTGGCGGAATCGGCGCCCTTATTGCCTGTGGTCTTGCGTTCCGCTGGCGGGGGATGTCACCCGCCGTCGGTCGTCACACTGCGAGACATCTTGGCCGAGAAGACTCGCTTGCCAGGCAGACACCTATCCATGCGGCTCGTAGTAATTAGAGAAAGGATAAAGATGGTGGAGCTAGGTCTAATTATCAGGTCCAGGTGTCACGCATGATGTCGGCTCCTCTCCCCGGTTACGTATGTGATTCGGGACGGTTCTTGGCGGGTCTAGCCCCAGATGGTGCTACGCACAGCGGCGCCTCCTCACGCGTAACAGCAGACGCATTGGTATCGACGCCCACTTCCTTTTCTCTGACGCGGAATCGTCTCTCCTGCCTCCGCGTCATCGTTGTTACGCACTATTAAGCTCCGCCTTGTCCCGAGTTGTACGGGAAACCGGCTGCAATAGTTAACAAGCCCGTCAAGATGGGTTATGGTAGCTATACGCAACTAGTCATTTACGGTCAGCAGCTACTAGAACCGAGTAACAGGTGTCACATTCGGAACAGTGGATCATGCGGGCATCGTCCCTTGCCGATCGCATCAAGAGATGCGCGACGGTACGGGAGTGGGCTTGGTGGCAACTTCCGTTGCTGCTGCGTAGTTACGTCGCGATCGTGCCTGCCGTGGCCCTTGCGGTCTTCGTGTTCTTGTGTGCCTTTACCAGCTTCCACCTGCTCGACTCGGCGAAGTTCCTGCTGCTGGTGTGCTGCGGGATGATTTCTGTTGCGTCCACCCCCCGGCGTGCCTATGCCCCGGGTGGCGTAGTACGGGATTTCAGCACCCAGTGGCTCGTTCCGACGGCCATTCTGCTGCCCCCCATCTACGTCGCCCTCATGCCCATTCCGCTGATAGCGACGCTGCAGTTCTATGTGCACCGGGGTGTTTTTTACCGGCGGGTATTCACGGCGGCCGCGACCAGCCTCAGTTACGCGCTCGCATCCTGGGTATTTCACTCGTTTCCGTCATCCATCGCAGGCCCGCGCGTCGGTTTCGGGCTGCACGCGCTCTCTTGGGCCGCAGCCGTTGTGGCCTGCGAGATTATCGGAAACAGAATTCATCACTTTATGATCGTGGGCGCCGTTAAGCTGACCGACCGCAAGGTGCGCGTCTGGCGGATGGAATGGAACCGCGAGGCGCTGCAGAGTCTTTTCGTAGAGATCGACCTTTGTGTTTTGATTACCCTCGCGGTGGCGCTTAGCCCGATGCTGGTTGTGCTGGCGCTGCCTACCGTCCTGCTCGTCCGGCGCTTTCTCGTCTTTCCCATTCTCGAAGCTCAGTCGCGCGTCGACGCCAAGACCGGCCTGCTGAATGTAACCACCTGGGAAAGGGAGGCCGAGGCGGAGCTTTCCCGGGCGGTTCGAATGCGTAGCCCGGTGGCTATGGCACTGGTTGACATCGATCACTTCAAGCGGGTCAACGACACCTACGGGCACCTGGTCGGGGACCGGGTCCTGCGGGCTATCGCCGAGGCGCTGACCGGCCGTTCGCGTGACTACGACCGGGCGGGCCGGTTCGGCGGCGAGGAGTTCGTCCTGCTGCTGGCCCAGACCGGCCGGCCGGACGCCTGCAATATCGCCGAGCGCCTCCGCGGGTACGTGGCGTCCCTGGCGATCCCGATCGACGACCGGCCAGATGCCCCCACGCTGAAGGTCACTATCTCCATCGGGGTCACGGCCATGACCGGGGGCGAGGCGTTCGAGCTGACCGACCTGCTGGCGGCGTCCGACTCGGCCATGTACGCGGCCAAGCAGGCGGGCCGCAACCAGGTGGCGTACGCTCATCCGCTGCGCGACATGGGCCTCGACGCGGCCTGGGATTCGGCCCCGGACGGCGCGGTGCCTGCCGACGGCACGGTACCTGCGGACGGCACGGTGCCCGCTGACGACACCCGGGCGCCCGGCGGCGCGTCCGTGCCCGGCAGTGCCCGGGAGCCCGCGGACGCCGCCCTGGGGAGCTCTCCGCTGTCCAGCCACCGTGTGGAGCTGGTTCAGGCCGAGCCGACCGCCGCTTCTTTAGGTCCGCGACGGTCACTCTCCGTACCCGCTAAAGAACGCCGTGAGGCTGCACATTGTGCTGCAATTTGCACCTAACGTGCATCGGCGATTCAAGTATTAGCAGGCAGGCCGGTGCCCGCCCCCCGGCGGCGGACCTGCACGAGGTCCGGGTGCGGGTCGCGGTGCCCGGTGTCCGCGCCCTCCACCGTGAAGCAGGCATCGGCGATCATGGCCAGGTCGGCTGCCCCGGGCTGGCCTTCGCTGGTCAGGTAGTCGCCGAGGAAGATCGAGTTGACGATATGCAGGGCCAGGGGCTGCAGCGTGCGCAGGTGGATCTCCCGGCCGCCCGCGAGGCGCACCTCGGCATCGGGGTTGACAAAGCGCACCATGGCCAGGATGCGCAGGCAGCGCTGCGGCGTCAGCTGCCACTGGCCGGCCAGCGGCGTCCCGTCAAACGGGATCAGGAAGTTGACCGGGACCGAGTCGGGGCGCAGGGCGCGCAGCGCGAACGCCACGTCGACCAGGTCCTCGTCGGTCTCGCCCAGGCCCGCGATCAGGCCGGAGCACGGGGACAAGCCCGCCTGCTTCGCCGATTCGACGGTCGCGACCCGGTCGGCGTACTCGTGCGTGGTGCAGATGTCCGCGTAGTGGGCGCCAGACGTGTTCAGGTTGTGGTTGTAGGCCGTGGTGCCCGCCGCCGCGAGCAGCTCCGCCTGGCCGGCGGACAGCAGGCCGAGGCAGGCGCACACCTCGACGTCGGGGTTGCGCTCCTTGAAGGCCGTGATCGTCGACGCGACCCGGCCGATGTCCTTGTCGGTCGGGCCGCGGCCGCTGGCCACCAGGCAGACCCGGCGGGCGCCGCCCGCCACCCCCGCCTCGGCCGAGGCGATGACCTCATCCGTCTTCAGCCAGGAGTACTTGAGCACGTCCGCGGCGGAGCCGACCCGCTGCGAGCAGTAGAAGCAGTCCTCCGGGCAGAGCCCGCTCTTGACGTTGACCAGGTAGTTCAGCTTGACCCGGCGGCCAAAGAACCGCCGCCGTACCCGGAACGCAGCGGCTACTACGTCCATCAGCTCGTCGTCGCCGCTGGCGAGCACCGCGAGCGCGTCTTCCCGGGAGGGAAGCTCGCCCGCCCCGGCCCTGTCCGCTAGTGAGTCAAACCGCGTCATGGGACCCGACGGTACCAGGCCGGCCGCGGCCGCTTACCGGCGCCGGACTTGCCCTCTATGATCGTAAAACACTGACCTGCCGGGGGTCGAAGTATACATTTCCTACTGATTAAGTTGACTTTCTGCGGACAGCATGGTGTGCTTAGCATGGCCATCTTTCTTTCGGCAGCGGGCGAGCGCAGAGGGGGACCCGTCGATGACGGCGACCAGGCCACGGGACCTGCTATCCGACGCTCTCCTGGCCCGCCTGGGCGGAACCGCGGACCCGGCCGGCCAGGAGACCGCCGTGCTGGCCCGGGACATCGCACTGCTGGCCGAGACGGGCTACCTGAACGCCGCCCTGCCCCCGGAGCTTGGCGGACTCGGCTGTACCCTGCGCCAGGCGGCCTGCGGGCAGCGGCGGCTCGCGCGCCACGCCCCGCGGACCGCGCTGGCGGTCAGCGCCCACCTCTACTGGACCGGTGCCGCGGCCGACGCCTGCCGGTCCGGCGACGACTCGGTGCGGTGGATGCTGCTCGAGGCCTCGCGCGGCGCGCTCTTCGCCGGCGGGCACGGCGGGCCGGCCGGGGAGACCGGCGGCGACCTGCGCTTCGCCGACCACCGGTCCCGGTGCCAGCGGTCCGGAGACGGCGGTTACCAGTTCGCCGACCCGGGCGTGCTGTCCACCGGAACCCCGGGCTGGGACTGGATCGCGGTGCACGCGGTGCACCAGGCGGCCCGGCCGCAGACGGTCATCGCGTTCGCCGGGCGCGGCGACCGGTGTACGCCCGCGTTCCGCGTGGCCCGGGTCCAGCAGGCCGGAACCCCCGGCGATGTCTTTCCGACGAGCGCCCTCACCTGGGGGCACTCCATTCTGTCCAGCGTGCAGTATTCCGATACCCGGCGCGCGTTCAACGCGGCGCTCGCCGCCTACGCCGAGGCCGGCGCCTCCGCCCTAGCGGCCGGCCCGGGTCTTCCCGCGCCGCCCGCCCGCCCGTCCGCGGGCCACTGGCCGGTGGCCGAGGCCGGGGTCCTCCTCGACTCCCTGAAGGCGCGGATCGCCGAGGTCACCCACCCCTGGCAGCTCCTCCCGGCTCCCGCCCCCGACCTCGGCGGCCAGCACCTGATCGGCCTCTACGCGATGCGCCACGAGATCGCCGCGGGCGCCGCCCGCGTGCACGACCTGATCACCCAGATCACCGGGGTGCCGGCTCCCGCCCGCCCCGTCGTTCCTTAGCCTCCTTGGCCGGCCCCGGCGCGGAGTCGATCACCGAGCTCGAACGGGCCGCCGCCGCCCACTGGCGGGGCACGGAGGAGCAGTGGCTGGGCGGGTGGCTGCTGCGCGCCGCCGCGGGGTTCACCGGGCGCGCCAATTCCGCCCTGCCGCTCGGCGAGCCCGACCGCCCGCTCGACGAGGCGCTGGAAACGCTGGCCAGCTGGTACCGCGCCCGCGGCCTCCCGCCGATGATCGCGCTGCCGGGCCCGCTGGAGGCCGGCTCCGCGGGCTGGGAGCTGGACCGGCAGCTGGCGCGGCGGTCGTGGCCGGCCCGGTCCGGCCCCGCCTTCTTCATGACGGCCGGCCTGCCGCCTGGCCTGTCCCCGGCCAGCCCGCCGCCGGGAACCAGGTTCTGCGCCGACGCGATCCCGGACGAGGAGTGGCTGGCCGCTTACCATTACCGCGGCCAGGAACTGCAGCCCCCGGTCATGCGCAGCGTGCTGACCTCGGCCGCGGAGCAGGTCTTCGTCAGCATCCGGACGGCTGACTCGGTGCTTGCCATCGCCCGCCTGTCGTTCGCGGCCGGCTGGGCCGGGATCACCGCGGTGGAAGTCCGCCCGGAGCGCCGCCGGGACGGGCTGGGCCGGGCGCTGACCCAGGCGGTCCTCACCCGCGCCGCCGCCCGTGGCCTGAACCGGGTGTTTCTCCAGGTTGAGGTGGACAACCGGCCCGCCCGGACGCTGTACGAGGGCAGCGGCTTCGGTTACTCCCACCGGTATCACTACCGCCTCGCCCCGTCGTAGCGGCTGCGGGCGCCACCCCGCCCGCGACCCCGGAGGGATGCCGGAAATGCCGGTTCTGGCGACACGCCCGGATGAGCCGGATGCTAGGGCTAACCGCAAGTTCTCGTTACGTTTGAGAACATGGCTACCCCTCGGTCCAAGGGCGAGTCCCGCTCGCGGGGCGGGCGAGCGGGCACCGTTGGCGGCGATTACCACCACGACGAGTCCCCCGAGGTCATCCTTCCGATCCCGCCGCCCGCATCCCCCGGCAGCGGGGGAGCGCGGCGCGCTTCCGCCGGCTCGCGGACCAGCAGCGCCGGCTCGCGGACCGGGAGCGGCAGCTCAGCCGCCGGCCGGGCGGCCGGCACCGGGTCGGGTAAGACGGGATCATCCAGGGCGGGATCAGCCAAGGCGGGGTCAGGCAAGCCCGGGACGGCCCGGGGCGGTCCGGCGGCCAAGGGCGGCGCGCGC
>DASWUW010001164.1:0-5232 GCA_036406335.1 Trebonia sp. | reverse complement strand
GGTCACCGCGCCCGGCGTGCTGGCCGGCGGGGCGCGGATGTTCCGGCCGTCCCTGCTGGCCGCCGGGGCCGGCATCGGCCTGCTGTCCTCGGTCATCCCCTACTGGCTGGAACTGGAGGCGCTGCGCCGCATCCCGACCAGCCTGTTCGGCGTCTGGATGTCGGTTCAGCCCGCCGTGGCCGCCCTCATCGGCCTGGCCGTGCTGGACCAGCGCCTGTCGGGCGCCGAATGGGCCGGGATCGGCTGCGTCGTCGCGGCCTCGGCCGGGGCGGCGGGCACCGCGCGGCACCCGGCGGACCGCCTCCCGGCGGATCCGGCGGCCGCCCCCGGAACCGGTCTCAGCGCAGCGGCCGGCGTGCCGGTGCGCGCCGATCCCGCCAAGAACGGAGCGTTAGCATGATGCGGGTGCTTTCCCGACTGACCAGCCTGGTGTGGCGGCCGACGACGCGGTCGCTGCGCGGCTGGGCCCTCGCGTCGGTGGTCGCCAACGCGCTGATCATCTCCACCGGGGCGGCGGTGCGCCTGTCGGCGTCCGGTCTCGGCTGCCCGGACTGGCCGACGTGCACCAAGAGCAGCGCCGTGGCGGCGCACTCGGCCGGCCAGACCACGCTGAACACCTGGATCGAGTTCGGCAACCGGCTGCTGAACTTCCCGCTGGTCGCGATCGCCGGGCTGACCTTCATCGCCTTCCTGCGCTACTACCAGACCCGCGGCCGGACTCGCAAGGACCTGGTCCGGCTGTCGGCGGTGCTGCCCCTGGGGGTCGTCGCCCAGGCCGTGGTCGGCGGGATCGTCGTGCTCACCCGGCTGAACCCGGCGCTGGTGGCGGCGCACTTCCTGCTGTCGACGGCGATCATCTTGACCAGCGCGGTCGTCCTGCACGCGCGCGCGGCGGCGCTCGCCGACCCGGCCGCGCCGGCCCCGGCGCGCCGGGACCTGCGGGTGATGGCCGGGCTGTTGACCGCGGTCACCGCGCTCATGCTCGCGGCCGGCACCGTGGTGACCGGCACCGGGCCGCTGGCGGGAACGACGATCGACTCCCGCGGCCACCGGACCACCGTGCCCCGCTTCCACTTCTCTCTGGAGTCCGTGACCCAGCTGCACGCCGACATCGGCTGGTTCATCTGCGCCCTGACCGTGGGGCTGGTGATCGGCCTGCGGTTCTCCGGCGGGTCGGCGCGGACCGTGCGGCTCGGCTGGATCGTGCTGGGCGGGATCGCCCTGCAGGGCCTCGTCGGCTACCTGCAGTACTTCAACCACCTGCCCGCCGGGCTGGTGTGGGTGCATGTCTCCGGCGCGGTGGTCATCTGGATCTGCGTGCTGCGGCTGTACCTGTCGACCGGCACCAACTGGCCGCGGCAGGCTCAGCCGGCGCCGCAGGCGGGCCAGGCGGGCGAGACGCTAGCGGGCACGCCGCCGGTCACATCCGAATCAGTAATCTGATTCACCCCGGAAGCGGGCGGGCGGCCGCCGGGCCCCGGCCGGCGCGGGCCGCCGGGGCTGGCCTGGTCGGCGCGGGCGGCCGCCGGGTTTAGGCCTGCGGCACCGCGGCACCCAGGTGGACGAGGATCTCCCGGGCCGTGAGGTCGTTACGGCCGACCGCCTCGTAGAGAGCGTCCAGGTCGGCGTAGCCCAGTAGCCGGGCCGCGCTGAAGGCGGTGCCGTCGTCCTCCAGCTCGCGCAGGTCCCGGCGGGTTCCCGCGTCCCGCGTCCCGCCCTGGCCGGCGCTCTGGGCGTCGTCCTGGCCGGCGACCGCCTCGGCCACCGTGGCGCGGCCGAGCGCCGCGGTCTCCTCGGCCTGGCGGCGGGCGATGGCCGCCTTCAGGTGCGCCCGGGCCTGGCCGCTGTGCGCGGCGGTCAGCCACGACTCCGGCGGGTCCGCGTAAGGACCGGTGATCAGGTCCACGACCTGGCCGTGGGCCAGCTGGTTCTCCATCGGCTTGCGCATGCCGTTGACCAGCACGCCGACGGCGCTGCCGGCCGTCGCCGGGGAGACCGCGTAGGCGAAGTCGACCGCGGTGGACCCGGCCGGGAGCTTCACCGGCGTGCCGACCGGGGTAAAAACCACTATGCCGGCGTTGCCCAGGTCGGCCCGCAGCCCGTCGAGGAAGTCTCCCGGAGCGGCCAGCGGCTGCCAGGCCAGCAGCCGGTTCAGCCAGTCCAGGTCGGCCTGGCGGGCCAGGTCGGCGCTGACCCGGCCGTCTTTACCGCCCGCCTCGCGGATCCGCGCGGCCACCCCGTAGGTGGCCACCGCGTCCATCGCCGGGGTCCTGATCAGCACCCCGACCGGCTCGCCGCCGACCAGGACCGCCGTGTGCAGCGAGCGGTACATGTTGTACTTCGGCAGGCTGATGTAGTCGCGGAACCGGTCACCGACCGGGTGCCAGCGGTTGTGCAGCACGCCGAGCGCCACGTAGCAGTCGCTCTCCGTCCCGTCGACGACCACCACCACGCGGGTGACGTCGGTGGGCCGCAGCGGTGCCGCGTCGGCGGCGGCCGCGGGAGTGCCCGCGCCGGAGATCCAGCCGCCGCCCTCGCCGGGCAGGCTGCGGTGAATGGAGTACAGGTGACGGGCGCGGGCCTGGACCTGCGCGCGTACGCCGGCCGCGGCCAGCTCGCCCCGTATCCCGGTGATCAGCTCGTCCAGCGCGGCGCGGCGGCCGTCCTCGGTGTCGCGGACGAGTTCCCGCACGCGCTGGTGGGCCTCCGGGGTGAGGTTGGCGAACGCGAGGTCCTCGATCTCCCGCTGGTAGTCGTACAGCCCGAGCCGCTGGGCGAACGGGACGAGCAGTTCCACGGACGCGCGGGCGATCCGCTCGCGCTTCTCCCGCTTGGGATGGTGCGCCAGCGTGCGCAGGTTGTGCACCCGGTCGGCGAGCTTGATGACGAGAACGCGCAGGTCGATGGAGGCGGCCAGGATCATCTTGCGGAAGGTTTCCGCCTCCGCGTGATCACCCCACTTGGACCCGTCGAGCTTGGTGACCCCGTCCACGAGGACCGCGACCTCCGCGCCGAACTCCGCCTTCACCTCGCCGATGGTCAGGCCGGTGTCCTCCACCGTGTCGTGCAGCAGCGCCGCTACCAGCGTGGTGGTGTCCATGCCGATGTCCGCCAGCAGGATCGCGACCGCGAGCGGGTGGGTGATGTAGGGCGCGCCGGACTTGCGGACCTGCCCGTCGTGCCAGTGGTCGGCGACGGCGTAGGCGCGGCTCAGGAGCTTTGCGTCGGCCCCGGGGAAAACCCGCCGGTGCGCGGCGACAAGTGGCCGCACCGCGTCCGCGGTTCCCGCTGCGGGGCCCCCCGCGAGCGCGGCCAGCCGTCGGGCTACAGCCACCCTGCCTGTCCCATCGTCGCAACCAGATGTTCACCCTCTGCTACAGACATTAGCCGCTAAGCGCCCGGAGTGCAGTCTCCTTAGTGACGACGGTGGCTGATTGTGACCTGCTGCGACCAGTGTGACCAGACTGACCGGAACCGGCGGGCAGCGGGACGTCGGATCTTGCGGCCCCGCATCGCGCGGCTGATACTAACTCCGCCCCCAGGGGCGTTCCACCCCGACGGTTCCCGCCAGGCCCCCGGGGGCAGGCCCCGTCCCGCTGAACGTCGCCCGGATCTGCACCTCGACCTGGCTGTGCGCCCCGTCCCCGGTCGGCCCGAATATCCACGCCAACCCGGCCGGCTACCGGGTGACCGCCGCCGCCTTCGAGCGGGTTATCGGCAAACTTTGCCGCCCCAGGTACTAACCAGCGCGCCGGCCGGCTGTGATGCGGCCCCCGCTCTGCCTGACCGGCGCGCCCGAACGGCCAGCACCAGGGCCTCGCAACGATCAGCGGTCAGCGGGCCTGGCCCCGCCGGGGCCCGTAACGACGCGGGGTCGCGGCCGCTTGCGATCCGCTATGTTCGGGCCCATGGGACTTTTCTCACATCACCACGCCAGGGACGCCTACGACCAGGTGAACGGGGGCGGGCGGCCGCCGCACGAGGTTACGCACGAGCTGCTGGCCGGCGCGGCTGCCTTCGAGGCCATGCGCATGTTCGAGCACCACCGGGAGCGGGAAGGCATCCCCGAGCACCACGAGCTCGCCAAGGAGCTGCTCGCCGGCTTCGTCGCCGCCGAGGTCGAGAAGCACTTCGAAAGCGGGCGCTACGGGCACCTGAACCGGCGCGAGGCCAGCCAGATGGCGCGGGAGCAGGCCGACTCCCTGTACCAGCAGCAGCACGGCAGCCGCCGGTAACCGCCCGTGGTCAGGGCACGGCCGCGGACCGCGCCTGCCGGGCGTTACACCGTCCTGTACCCGGCCGTCGCCGAGGCGGCGCACCGCCTCGGCGCGGACGCGGTCGGGCTGATTGACGTGGGTCGTCCAGCTGGGCTCAACCTGTGTGTTGACCGCGTCGGCGTGACCTACAGCAACGGCCAGTCGCTGGGCGACCCCTCGTCTCCAGTGCAGCTATCAGCTTCCATCGTGGGAAACCGTCCCCTTCCAGAGCGAGCGATCCCCGAGGTGGTCGCCCGGGTGATACTCGACCGCGATCCGCTCGCTGTTACGGACGAAGATGCTGCCCGCTGGGTGCGTGCGTGCCTACCGCCAGATCAGCCGGAGCTAGCCGTGGCGCTCGAAGCGGAGCTAGCGCTGGCAGCAACCGCCCCTCCACTGCCGCTGCGCGGCGACCCGGCCGAGATACTGCCCGACGCCCTCGCCCAGGTGCCCGCTGGCGCCCTGCCCGTGATCACCACGACATGGGCGCTGTCCCGCTTCTCCCCCCAGAAGCGCCTGCGTTTCCTGGACCGCCTGAGCGAGGCGGCAGCCGGCCGCGCGCTGGCGTGGGTGTCCGTGGAGGGAGTCGGCGTCGCGCCGTCAATACCGACCCTCGGCGACCGCCCCGCCTCTGGCCACAGCATCATCGGCCTAGTGCTTTCCGACGCATCGGCCCTGCCCGCCGAAGCCCTCGGCCGCTGCTGGTCGCGGGGCCGCTTCCTGGCGTGGCTGGCCGCTTCTTAGCCGGTGCCGCGGTTCCCGGGTCAGCTGGCTCGTGAACCGCTCTGCCGCCTGATCCGTTGCCCTGGGTGAGCGGGCTACGACAGTGGGTGCCGACACTGGGGCGGTAACGGGTGCGGACGGACCGGCCGGACGACGGCGACAGGGCCCCGGTCCGCGCCGACGTATCCGAGCCAGCTAAAGCCGCCGCACCGGAAACGAACGCGCCCAGACCCCAGCAGGTCGCCGCGTCCGA